>JBGCDD010000042.1:0-79969 GCA_045105075.1 Sedimentitalea sp.
GCGGTGCGAGGGGCCAGTGGTTATTCGCTGACCAGTCGCAGCTTTGCCAGATCGGCGCCAACGACCACATTGCCTTTGAAACCACCGTCCTTTGCGGCGTTTTCATAATCGGCCATGGTCAACGGCGCGGGCAACGGGAACGGGCCCTGGCGGGGTGCGCCGACCGGAGGGATCAGGTGGGTCAGCATCAGATGGTCGGTGCCGGTGCGCGTGGCCATGGCGCCCAGATCGGTGGCCGTGCTTTGACGGAAATAGATCGGCGGCGGAAAGCCTGTGGTGCCCTCAGGGCCCATCACCGGATGAATGGTCGAATGCACGATCACATCTGCGCCCATCGCCAACGTTTCGACCTGGGCCGAGGTCGAGCTGTCGCGCGGCGGGGCGGGTTTGTCGTTGCCGGCGTCACCGCCAATCACGACGCTGCCGGCGGGGGTGTCAACGCGGTAGGAGGCGTGCCCGGCCACGTGGCGCGAAAACACGGCCGACACGGTGACGTCGCCACTGGACCAAACTTCGATCGGCGTTTTGCTGGCGGCGAAATCCGCGACAGTCAGCAACTCGGCCGGACCGCCGGGCAGACGTTTGGGATTTTCCGCCAGACGCTGGGCCATTTCGCCGGAATTGATCATCGCATCACCGATATGGGTGGCGTATTTGGCGCAAGACAGGGTGTGCCCGGCAAAGCTTTTGGTGGCTTCGGCGCAAACCAGCGGCAATTTCGGCCCGCCCGAGTTAAAGTGCCAGCGCAGTTGCGCGATGTCGATCAGCCCTTCGACATGATCCGAGTGCATGTGGGTCAGAAACACCGCCGACAGTTTGCCCACCGGCACCCGCAGCTTGGACAATTGCTGGGTGGTGCCGCGGCCAGTGTCGAACTGCATCATCACATCGCGGCAGTTGTTGGCCTCGGTGCCGTAGGTGACCAATGTGCCGGACCCGGCCTGGCCATTGAACACAGGTGGGCCGCCCTGCACGCCGGTGATCGTGACTTCGACGCAATTGGCGCCAAGGGCCGGCAGGCCGGTAAGGGCCAGCGCCGCAGTGGCCGCGCAAAGTAGGTGTTTCATGGAGTGTCCTCCTGTTTCCATGGATCCGGTCGTGGGCAAAACGCCCTAGGTCTTGGTCAAAACCACGTCGAATTCGACCGACAGGAACGGCTTGTCGATTTTGCCCGACAACGCCATGCCCGCCGGAAAGGCGTCGGCTGGTTTTTCGTGATAGGTCATGATCAGATCGTCGCGCACGCCAAACACCGTGTCCTGATCCAGATAGGGATCGTCATCGGGGAAAATCTCGGTCACGAGGCTGCGATAGCCCGGCGCTTTGACGATGTAGTGCAGGTGCGAGGGCCGCCACGGATGACGTTCGCAGGCGCGCAGAAAATCACCGGCCGGGCCGTCGGTCGGCACGGTGTATTCCACCGGTTTCACGGTTGTGAAGGCATAGCGCCCATCTTCGCCTACGGTCATCAGCGCATGGAACGAATACTTGTCCTGTTCTGCGTCCTGACTGGCATAAAGCCCGTTTGGCGCGGTTTGCCAGATGTCAATTTCGGCGCCCGGGATCGGGTTGCCGTCTGTGTCGCGGATCACGCCTTCGGCCAACAGGACCGGCCCGCCGAAATCGCGTTTCATATCACCGCCAACCGCCAAAGCGGGCGCGCCAGAGACGTGAAACGGACCCAGCACCGAGGACGAGGTCGCATCACTGCGCGAATGCAGCATATCGATCAGCGACGACAATCCCAGCACATCAGATGTCAGAATAAACTCGTGACGGTCCTCGGTTTCGATCGCGGCACATCCTTCGAGATAGGCAATGCCCTGGCGCCATTCGTCATGGGTCAGATTGGTTTCGCGGGCAAAATCATGCAGGTGCTGCACCAGCGCGCTTAGAACCTCGCGGGTGCGCGGATCCATGCCGTCGCCCAGATAGCCTTTGAAAACGTCGGTGATGTTGTCTTTGGTGACAGTGCGCATGGGTTTTATCCTTAGAGTAAAGCGGTGCTGAGGATCGGGAATTCGATCAGAATGAACAGGATGATCAGCATGACAAAGGCGAAGGGAAGCGCGCCCATAAACACATCTTTCAGGGATATGCGATCATCGTTCAGCGTCGATTTGATCACAAAGCACGATATCCCCAACGGCGGCGTCAGCAAGCCTATTTCGGCGCCCACAACGGTGATGATGCCAAACCAGATCAGCGACAGGTCCAGCGCTTCGACCAAGGGCAGGAACAGCGGCACCACGATCAGGATGATCGATGCGGTATCAAGCAAGGTGCCCAGAAACAGCATCAGCAGCACGTAAAGCAACATGATGGTCCAGAACGAGGCCGAATTGCCCGCCAGCAGATCCTGCAGCTGGTTGGGCAGACCGGCAAGGCCCAGCATCCGGGAATAAATCGACGCGGCGGTGATCAGGAACAGGATGGCGGCGGTGATATGGCCGGTTTCCAGCAGCGCCTCCCAAAAGCCTTTGAGGGTCATCGAGCGGCGCGCCAAAGCGATGACCAGTGCCACAAGCGAGCCGGTCGCGCCGGCCTCGACCGCTGTCATCCAGCCCGAATAGATGCCGCCCAGAACGATGAAAATCAGCCCCAGTGTTGGCAGGGTTTTTGAGGCGATCTCGCGTTTTGTCATCCATTCGGTGTCTTCAACAACGCGCCCGCCGACGAAATTGGGGGTGTAGCGGCCCATGACCCAGATCGCGCCAACATACGCCACGGCCAGCATCAGGCCCGGAATGACACCGGCCAGAAACATGTCGCCCACCGATTGTTCGGCCACAAAGCTGTAGATGATCAACATCGCCGAGGGGGGGATGATCATGCCCAACACCGACGATCCCGCCACCACGCCGACGGCGAAACGCGGGTTGTAATCCTGGTTGATCATCTGGGGCACCGACACTTTGGTGAACACCGACGCAGAGGCAATGGACGATCCGGTCACGGCGGCAAAAACAGCGTTTGCGCCCACTGTGGCCATGCCGATGCCGCCTTTGACTTTGCGAAACCGCATGGTCATCACGTCATAGATATCGCGCCCCAGCCCGGCCTTTGACACCACAAGCCCCATAAAAGTGAACAGCGGAATGGTGGCGAAACTATAGACCATCGCGCTGTCGCCGACGGCGATTTTCAGCAGGTTCAGCGACAGGGTGAAGTTGTCGCGCATCAGCCAGATCGAGACCAGCGACACCATGCCCAGAGCGATGGGAATGTAGACGCCCGCATAGATCAGAAAGACGATGGCAATGACCGAGATCAAGCCAATTTCGATGGGCGTCATGGTTTGGATCCGCCTGCTTTGGAGGGGGTGTCTATCGGACGGCGGATGAAATCTGGGCGGTCCTGCGCGGTGATGACCTTGAGCACGAAGATCACACAGGCCAGCGCGCTGCCGCTGGCGATCACCAGTTTGATGGGCCACCACGGTGCGGTGAACACGCCGGGCACGCCAAAGAAGTCCTGAGTGTTCCACATTTTGATGAACTCGGGAAACATGATGTAGGCAATCAGACCCATGAAAATCGCCGATATCGCGTTGATGATACGTCTGATATTGGCGCTTAGGGTGGGGCGGCGGCCCTGCATCAGGTTCAAAAAGCCGTCCGAGCGGGTGAGCCGATCAACCCGCACCACATCGGGCAATTGCAAAAAGACGATGAACACAACCGCCAGCTGGACCAGCTCGTAAGTGCCTTTGAGCGGCGCGTTGAACATGCCCCGCGCCACCACGTCAACATTCAGGATCACCACCAGGGCCAGCACGGTCAGCGTTCCGGCCGCATTGGCCGCAATGGCCAGGGTGTTGGCGACCCGAGACAGGCCAGCCAGCGCAGGTTTGAGCATGATATCTGCCCTCTCTCGGGATGGGTTGGCGGATTACGAGGTCATTTGGTCCAGTCCCGGACCCCGACTGCGCCGGCGGCCTCAAGTTTGCCTAGATAGGCGGCCAGCATTTCCGCGCCTGCTTCGCCCTTTTTGTTCAGCGTTGCGGCCCATTCCTGGGCGATGTTTGGAATCGCGTTGGCCCACATGGCGCGATCCTGCGCCGACACATCGACGATCGTTCCACCGGCATCCACAAAGGCTTTTTCGGCGGCGGCGGCACGGTCCATGGCGATGCCGGCCAGGTGGTCGCGGTAATCCACGGCAACGGCGCGCAGGGTGTCTTTGACTTCGTCAGGCAAGCCGTCCCAATAGTCCTTGTTCACGGTGATGGTTTTGGAGTTCACCGCACCCAGATCAGCGCGCAACATAAAGGGCGCCACTTCGGCAAACTTAAACGTCGCGGCGGCCTCGGGCCAGGTCAGCGCGCCATCGACCAGACCGGTCTGGATCATGTTGTAATAATCGGTCAAACCGCCACGCACCCCGGCGGCATCCTTGATCCCTTCAAGATAACGCAGGTTCAAACCGCCTCCGGCGATCTTTTTGCCCTCCAGATCCGAAATCGAGCTGACGGGCGCGGTGGTAAAGACCTGATAGCTGTTCAAAACCACGCCGGTCGCCAGATAGACTTGGTTCTGTTTGGCAAATTCGTTCTGCATCGCCGGGAATTCGCGGGCGATTTCGTCGACGGCTTTGGCAACGGCGCGGGCGTCCGAGGACACAAAAGGCGTGACCGCAGCAATGCCCTGGCTGGGCAATTTGGAGGAATGGAAAATCGTTGTGACGATGCCGATGTCGCCAAGACCCAGTTGAATGCCTTCCAGCACGCCTTTGGGTTTGACGATCGAACCGCCGTAATTTTCTTGCCAGCGCATCTGGTAATTGCCGGTTTCGGCCAGGCGGCGGTCAACCTCGGGGATGAAGAAGTTGGTGAATTCTTTCACCCAAAGCGCGCGCGCGGGGTATCCGTCGATCACCACGGCCGAGATTTTTTCCTGCGCCAGAGCGGGCAGGGCCGTCAACGTTGCGAAGGCCACGCCCATCAGGCTGCGTTTTGTCCAGTTGTTCATGTGTTTTCCTCCCAGAAAGCGGGGTCGTTGCCCCGAATTGATTTAACTTTGTTTGACCCAATTGACCGTCAGGTCGGTCCCTGCGGCCTTGAATAGCTTGGCGATGGCGCAGAATTTGGCGGTTTCTGCGCCGACCAGATCCAGCTGGTCCTGACTGGCCGGGGTGGTGCAGTTCACGGTCAGGGTCACGGCGGGGAACGGCACGTCGATCTCTTGCTCCATCAGAACGCCGCGCCGGTCGAATTGACAGTTTGCGTCAATCGTGACCTCGCCCAGATCAATGCCCAAGCGATGCGCGTTTTTGTGCCCGATCACGTTGGTACAGGCAATCAGCGCGGTCATCGCGGTTTCGGTTGGGGTGGGCCCCAGATTGGTGCCGCCGCGTTCGGTCGGCTCGTCGATCACAACGTTCAGATCGCGCACTGGAATTTCGGTGCGCGCATGGGTGGGACAGGCGGCTTGCGCGCGATAGGTCACCACGGGTTTCATTTTCACGGCCATACTGGGCTCCTTTTCTCAGACAACGCTGCAGACTTGATCAAAAGCAAAGCGCGGCAGTTTCTGGAACAGGGCGGTTTCGTCTGCGTATCCGATGTTGCACAGGAAGTTCGATTTCAGACGGGTGCCCTCAAAGAATTCTTCGTCGACGACCGCGTTGGAAAACCCCGACATGGCCCCCACATCCAGCCCCACAGCGCGCGCGGCAATCATGAAATAGGCGCCTTGCAAGGTGGCATTGCGATAGGCGGTGTCGGCGCAATAGGCGTCGTTGCCGTCAAACAGATGCCGGCGGTCTTCGTGCGGAAACAGGAACGGCAGCTGATGCCAAAAATCCATGTCTTGTGCGATGATCGCCGTGACCGGCGCGCCCATCATCTTGGCCACATTCGCCGGTTTGAGCGATTTTGCCAACCGCTGCTTGCCCTCGGGCGAGGTCACAAACACAAAGCGCGCGGGCAGCGTGTTCATCGATGTGGGCCCGTTGATCGTGATCTCATAGATCTCTTCCAGCAGCCCGTCGGGGATCGGTTTGTCGCTCCAGGCATAGTGGGACCGGGCGTCGCGTAGGATCAGATCGATCGCGTCATCGGGCAAGCGCGATATGCGGCTGCGCAGGGCGCGGTGATCCGATTGCGCCGCAGCGCGCAGGGCGTCGAGCTCTGAACTCATTGCGCAGCCATCGCTGTTTCGTCAACAATCGGGCTGGAGCAAATGCCGATGCCTTCGATTTCGATGTCGACCACCTCGCCCGGGACCAACCAGCGCGGGTTGGGCTTTTTGGCGTGGCCGACGCCGGGCGGTGTGCCCATTGCGATCAGATCGCCAGGCTCAAGCGTGGTGTAGCCGGAAATGATCGACACCGTCTGCGCCACGGACCAGATCATGTTGGCGGTGTTGGACGATTGCAGGATTTCCGAGCCCACCCGGCTTTCGATTTTCAGACCCGCGGCGCCCTGAGGCACCTCGTCGGGGGTGACCACAAAGGGGCCAATGGCGCCGGTGTTGTCAAAGTTCTTGCCCGGGGTCCATTGATGGGTCTTGCGCTGATATTCGCGCACCGATCCGTCGTTGAACACGGTGTAGCCAAACACATGATCCAGCGCGTCGGCTTGCGAAATATGGCGCCCGCCTTTGCCGACGATCAACATCAGCTCGGCTTCGTAATCCAGCGTTTCAGAACAGGTGGGGCGCACCAACGGCGCACCGGCCGCCATGATCGATTTGTGCCCGCGCATGAAAAGCGCGGGGTAATCGGGGATGTCATAGCCGCCTTCCTTGATGTGATCGGTGTAGTTCAGACCCAGGCAGATGATCGTGCCGGGCTTGGCCACCGGCAAGGCGGGCGTGATCGATGCCACCGGCACGCTGGCTGCGCCGTCGATCTTGGCTGCCAGCGATGTTGCCAGGCTCGGGTCGGTGATCAGCGCCATCAGGTCAGCGCCAACCGCGCTGTCCAGAGCGCTCAGATTGACGGCTGTGTCGCCTGTCACCGCAAAGACCGCTGTGCTGTCCGCCGTCTCGCCCACCAGAAATTTCATCGCATCATCCTTGTCAATTTTCAGAATTTCTGCCTATGATATCCCGCGATGTCAATAAATATCGATTTTATTCTTTGAGAGGCAAAAAAATGGTTGCTTGGGCGGACTATAAAGCAGAGGCAAAGTCACGCGGCGCCTTGGCGCTTGAGCTTTACGTTGCCATGTCGACCCCGGCCAAAGCGCCTGAGGATGTAAAAGCCGCGCTGCCGGATCATCTGGCTTATCAAGGCGCGTTGGAACGCAGCGGCGGGTTGGCCTTTGCGGGGCCAATGTCAGACGAAACCGGGGCGCATATGCAAGGAATGGGCCTGATCATCTACCGCGCCGAAAGTCTGGAAGCGGCGCGCGCTTTGGCAGATGGCGATCCAATGCATAAATCGGGGGCGCGCAGCTATGTTTTGCGGCGCTGGATGATCAATGAGGGGTCGCTGTCTCTGACTGTTGGATTATCTGGCGCCACCGTGGCTTTATCCTAACGGGGACGTTCAGGCATGAATATCAGGGACAACACAGGCGGGCGCGAATCTTCGGCGACGCGCTCGGCCTATTTGTCATTGCGTCACATGATCCTGACCGGGGCGCTGCCTGCGGGGCAAAAACTGAAGATCGAACAATTGCGCACTTTGCTGGACACAGGCGCGTCACCGGTGCGCGAGGCGCTGAGCCTGTTGACGTCAGACATGTTGGTTGAACGTATCGATCAGCGTGGATTTCGTGCGGCTCCGGCCAGTCTTGCCAATTTCGAGGAAATTCTGAACCTGCGCTGCGCGCTGGAGGACATGGCGCTGCGTCAGTCAATTGCGCGCGCGACGTCAGATTGGGAAGAGCAGTTGGTTCTGGCCCATCATCGCATGAAGCGCAGCGCGGAAACCGCCACTTTTGAAGACGCGCACAAATCGTTTCACATGGCGCTTTTGGGCAATGCGGCGTCGCCGATGCTGGAACGATATTGCAGCCAGCTTTACGATTTGAACATCCGATATCGCTATCTTGCGGCGGATGGGGCCAACTACCAACGTCGCGATATTTCGGCCGAACACGAAGACATTCTGGAGGCTGCGGTGCACCGTGACAGTGACGCCGCCAGCGAAGCGCTTTTGCGCCATTACCGTCTGACCGGGGCCTATCTGACACCCCAGTTGGATGCGCTTTCGGCGTTGCCAAATTAAGTCCGCGCCCCGTTTTGACAAGGGGCGCGGTCTTGGTTCAGTTTTTGGTCAGCGCGGCAACGATCTGCTCCAAAGCCTGGTCTGCCTTGGTGCGCATTTCATCGTCGGTTGCGTCCTGGATCGGGTGCGCGACCAAAACGAAACGCGCGTCCTTCATTCCCAGCGCCTGCCTTTGGGCTTCGGCGGCTTGGCCGAACCCGCTTGAGGCGACGGCCACCGATGGGATCCCCTGGATTTCAAACCAGATTGTGTCGTGCATACTGCACGTCGTACAAGATCCTCAGTCGGCCAGCGCTTCGATCACAAAATCACAACTGTCGCGGATTTCATGGCGCAACGCGTCCGGGCACGGCTTGGCAAATGTGGGCTTGATATAGCGGCGCAGTTCGACGCCGGGGGCCCTTTTCGCCAGCAATTGTTCCAGTTCGTCCAACATGACATTGCCACGCGGCTTGCTGATATCGAGCAACCCAATCACGCCGGACAGGGCACTGGCCCTTGGGGTGATCTGGCGTTCGACCGGGACACGTTCGTCGGTCGGGTCAAGAATTATGGTCATAACACTCCTCCTTTCACGGCCAGCTTAGCCCAGCTCGATCTTTCTGGAAACCGAAAGTGAGCCGACTTTGCCCGTTGACCAGCCATGAAACGCAGATGAGAATTTGCCCGCCTCGGATCCCGCTACAACGATATGGATGAACTCGGGGCCGGCGAATTTCGCCACGTGGCGCGCCAAACCGTCGGCGCCCAGCTTTTGCGCGGCCTCGGGGGACAGGCCCGCGCCTGAGATGTCATCAGCGCACATATCCGACAGCGGGCGCGAGGTGACTTGCTGAATGCGCTGGCGCAGCCGGTCCTTGGGGTAATCACCTTCGCGCGTCAGCGTATCGAGATGTTCGGGGCATACCACCAGCAACGCATCGATGCTGAGATTGCGCAATTTGGGCAAAAACACCCCCTCAAGCCCCAGCCCAAGCGAGCCTGCAATCTGATCAGACCCGCGCGAGGTTTGATCGACGATGTGCACAGGCCCGCCGGTCATCGCAAACACCGTGACAACGGAATCGTCCGGCTTGAACCCGCGTTCCACATGCAAGGCGGGCCAGGGCGAGCGTTCCTCCCATTCGGCAAAACACATGGTGAATTTCATCGGATTGCCCAGGGTCGAGCGTTCGACACCTCCGGTCGTTGCGCCGCCCACATTGCGGATGACCAGCCGCACGGCGCGCCCGATGGTGGCATTGGCACGATTGCCGGCCCCCAAGGCGCCCAGCTGCATGTTCATGCCGATCTTGTGGCGGATCGGGCCATTCACCACCATCACCGGCGCGGCCCCCATGGTTGTGGCGGTGACACCGTGAATGTTGAATTCGTCGGTGCAAACGGCCTCGATTGCGGCGATCACAACTGGCAGATATTCGGGCTTGCACCCGGCCATCACCGCGTTGATCGCGATCTTTTCAACCGTCGCCTCGCCCATATTGGGCGCAACTGTGGCGATCACATCTGATGCGGCGCGGTGGGTGCCGCCCAACATGCGCAGCACCCGTTCCGGGGTTGGGGGCACAACGGGCAAGCCGTCGGAAAAGCCCTGATCAAACATGAATTCGGCCACATCATCGCTGTCGCCCAGGTTGATGCGACGCGCCTGGATCGGACTGCCTTCGGCTTGGGCGCTGAGACGGTCGAAAATGTCGGGATCAAGGTGTTTAGAGCCACAACCGGGGCGCCATTCAGGCAGGCTGTCCCAGTCAATCTGGGCTTTGGGACGCACGGCGCGGGTGCTCATGTCTTCTGACAACGCTTGCCAGTCGGCGCGCACGAAACCCTCAAACTGCATCAGGGTTTGGCCCGCATCATCGATGAAAAACACCGACGGAACGCTTTCAATGTCCCACTCAAACGCGGTTTTGCAGCTGTGGTCATCCAGCACCGGCATCGACAGATCATAGGTTTGGGCAAAGGTGGCGTTGGCCGCGCCCGATTGCGCCACCAGCAGCACGTCGACAGCGCCGCCATAGGCCCGGTGCAGCGCCTCAAGCACAGGGGCGGCGGTTTTGCAGGTCTCGCAATCTTCCTTAACAAAACAGATCAGGCTGGGTTTTTGGCGCGGATAGCTGTGCCCTTGCCCGTTAAGATCTTTCAACGAAAACGCTGGTTTTGTGCCGCTCATCTGTCGCCCTCCCCGGTGGTGGGCTTATAATGAAGAGGCCGGGCGCAATGTCCAGCCTGCGCAGATGGCGGAGGTGGATGGGAATCGAACCCACCACACGCCCCAGGGACGCGTCCATGGTTTTGAAGACCAGGGGAGCCACCAGACTCCAGTCACCTCCACGACGCCTGACCCTAACAGTGCTTTTAGGCAGACGAAACCAGTTTGCGCGCGCCTATCTGGCGGGTGTCGCCGGTGCGAATGGTCACGCCCAGGCTGTCGAAATATTCAAGGACCGGCACAATGATCTTGCGGCTGGTGCCAAGTTGGTCGCGGGCCTGTCCGGTGGTGAAACTGTGCGGTGGCGGAAAGGCGCGCGCCAGCGTTTCGCCGGCTTTGATCAGGGTTTTGATGTGCAGGATCACAGTCTGCTTCAAGGCCACATTGCGCAAAGACACCAGATGTCCGCGGCTTTCGAGCAACGTCAAAACAGTTTGATCAAAGCCGGTTTGCGCGATGTCGACAGGCGGGGTCAGCCCGGCGTGTTCAAACGTGGCCTCAAGCTGATCATACCGGGTGCGTTGCGCGGGGCTGAGCGCGGCAATGGGGTCGTGGCTGCACAGCGCCCAACCAGTGCCAATCGGTCGGATCTGGTTGCTGTCGTGCAATGCGGTCAGCGCGAGGGTCTGCAGGTCTGGCGATGTGCCTCGCCTTGTGATCGCGGCCACCGGCACCTTGGGCCAGAGCGGATGGGCAGCGTGATATTCACCCAGCGCGTGCAAGAGGCTACTTTGAACTCTGGCAATTTCGCTGTGAGACGAGATCAGATTGGCGCCGATGGGCACAAACTGGTCGGCCAACGCGGGCCCTACGGCATTGATCGGCAGGCGCGCCAATCGCGCAACGTCGCGTGGATCTGCGACACCGCTGTTGGCCGCGATCAAAGCATTGGCAATCTCAGCGGGCACCCCACCTTGGGTCGCTTGGAGTACCCGCAAACGCAGCCTGTCACCTGCGCGCGCGGGGCGGGCTTGCGGGTCAAGCAACACCGCGCCACCGATCGTTTCAGGCGGGGACAGGCGGCGCAGAACCGCACGTTGCCCGGCAAAACCACAAACCGCTTTTTTGAACCGCACCTGACCAAAGCCGCTTTGATGGGCCTCGATACGCCCGGACGCGAACAAACGCAGCTGGGCCACCTCGCTGGTGGTGCCAAACATCACGCGCACGTCATCTAGATGCTTTGCGCCCGCGATCATGTCCAAGCTCACATCAAAACAGGTTGATGCCTCGGCCACGCCGCTTGCGCACAACACCGAACCGCGGGCAATCTCGTCAACCGCAACGCCGCGCAGATTGGCGGCCATGCGTTCGCCGGTCTGGATGGTGTCGCGTGTTTGACCGCGGCTTTGCAGCGACCGCAAAGTCACGCTGCGGCCCTGCGGCTGCAACGTGAGGGCCGTGGTTGCGGGCAAATCCTGACCCAGCAACGTGCCGGTCACAACGGTGCCAAGCCCGGCGCGGCTGAAGGCGCGATCAATCGCCAGAAAGCTGGCCAACGGACCCGGGCGGCGCATGTCCTGGTGTAACACGTGGTCCAAAGCGGCATGCAGATCCTTCAATCCGGTGCCGGTGATGACGGAACAGGTGATCATCTGGGCCTGGGCCAGCGGCGTTCGAGACACAGCAGCGCGGATGTCTTGCAAGCACACAGGCAGACGCGCGGCGGGCACAAGATCGGATTTCGTCACAGCGATCACGCCGATCTCCAGGCCCAACAAACCAGCGATGCAAAGGTGCTCAAGGGTCTGGGCGGCGATGCCGTCAGGGGCAGACACCACCAGCAAGGCCGCTTGCGCGCCGCTGGTTGCGCAGACCATCGCCTGGATGAAATCCTCGTGGCCTGGAGCGTCAATAAAATCAATGATACCATTGGGATAGGAGCGATGGGCAAAACCGGGGATGATCGACAAACCACGGGCTTTTTCTTCGGGCAGGCGGTCCGTCTCTTGGCCGGTCAATGCGCGAACAAGCGACGTTTTGCCGTGATCCACATGGCCAATCACCACCATCGGACAGGTCTTCATTGCGCGGCAATCTCGGACAAGGTGGCGGCGATGATGCCCAGCTCGTCGTCGCGCACTGTGCGCATGTCAAACAGCACCTGGCCGTGTTCGATGCGCGCGATCACCGGTGTTTGGGCGGTGCGCAGCCGGTCCATCAGCGCGTCGGCGGTCAGATTTGGCAAAGTAAGCGCGACGGCGAAACTGGGCAAGTCCTGTTCCGGCATGGCACCGGCGCCAATTTGGGCCGCGCTTGGCTGCACAGTCGCGGTTTTGAGGCCAAAACCGTGGAGCGCATCGGCCAAAGTCTGCGCCCGCGCGCGCACGCAATCGACCGGTTCAGACAGCATCGCCAGCACCGGAACATCGCGAACGGGGTCAAATGGCGCACGATAGAGCCGCAACGTGGCCTCAAGCGCTGCCAGCGACAGCTTGTCGATGCGCACGGCCCGCATCAAGGGATGTGCCTTCAGCGCAGCAATAATGTCGCGCCGTCCCGCCAGAATTCCGGCTTGCGGCCCGCCCAGCAATTTGTCACCCGAAAACATCACCAGATCGACGCCCTGCGCCAAAACAGTGCGAACCACGGGTTCGTCCACCAACCCATACGGCGACAGGTCCATCAACACGCCGCTGCCGAGGTCTTCGACCAAAAGGACGCCGGATTCCGAGGCCAAGCGGCCCAAATCGCGTCGTGCGGGTGCCGACGTGAACCCGACGATCTTGAAGTTACTGGTGTGACTTTTCAGCAAAACCGCCGTGTCAGGGTCTATTGCATTGCTGTAATCATCGAGCCGGGTTTTGTTGGTGGTCCCGACTTCGCGCAGGATCGCGCCGCTTTGTGCGATCACATCGGGCAAGCGGAACGAGCCGCCGATTTCGATCAGCTCGCCGCGCGAGGCAACGACGTTGCGCCCCGAGGCTGTGCCCATCAGCGCCAGCAACACCGCCGCTGCGCAATTGTTAACCACCACAGCCGCCTGCGCCCCGGTCAGATCGCAGATCAGCTTTTCCACATGGTCGTGGCGCGATCCGCGTTTGCCGTCGGCCAGGCTCAGTTCCAGATTGGTCGGGTTTGCTGCCGCGTCTTGCATCGCCTGAAGGGCCTGGGGGGCCAGGCGGGCGCGGCCCAGATTGGTGTGAATCAAAATGCCCGTCGCGTTCACCACCGATCTCAGCGATGGGCGGCGCTCGGCCTGGATTGATTTGACCAATGTGGCAGCAAACGCGGGGCCGGCGAAATCGGGCAACTGCGCGGTGCCGCGGGTCAGGATCTGATGGCGCAGGGCGGCAATGGCGTGGCGCAAAGCCGAGACTGTTTCACTGTGGCTGTAGGCGGACGCGACCTGCTGGATCGAAGGGTAGGTCAGCAGCATGTTGATTTGCGGCAGGTTTTTCAGCTGTGTGGTCATGTCACCCCGGTGCTTTGGACCATGCGCGATTGTCCATCACCAGAGGTCGAACCGCCATTGTCGGGGCCAGTTCTAACGCCAAACCTGCTTGCCCGTCGAGGCGATTGCGCGCGCCGCTCCGATTTCGGGTTTGTCAGGCCCAGACCATTGCCGCATGGCTGGGTTCAGGGCAAGCTGTCGGCGCAGAGCGTTGTCAAAGGGCGAAATTCATGACCCCGCAGATCATTCGACAGGTTTCAGGCCCATGCGAAACGCTTCTAAGCGTCGCGTTCCGCGAACGAAACCGTGCGGCACATCCAGCTTTTGATCTGTTGGTTGGGATGGCTGGCAATCCATTTGGCCAGCTCGGGCTGCGCCCCCATCATACACTGCGACGCGGTCACGTCGCGAAACAACAGGCTGCGTTCCTTGCACTCTTGCGGTGCGCCGGACAGGCAGGCGACAAAGATAAGTTCAATCATGGGTCAGGGTTTCCTTCTGCTCAAACGGTTTCCCCCATCGCGGATTGTTCTACGCCGAGTGGTGTGAAATCGACGTTAACGGCACGGCAATTGCCCGCCGCAAAGCAACATTGCGCATCATTTGGGCAAATCTGTGGGCCAAAACGTGCAAATCAGGCCGCGCTGCCATGACACAACGCGCCATATCCCTGAAGCTGCGGCTGTCGATTGCGGCGGCGATGCTGGGCGCGGGCACCATTGTTACGGCTTTGATCCTGTATCTGGGGTTGAATGATGTCGCCCGCCGTCTTGACACGGCTTTGGCGTCCGAGGTGCGTATGGCGCGCTATGCCTCGCTTTCGACGCAGGCGGCAACGTTTTTGGTTGTGGCAACCGAGGCCGTTCAGACCGGCCTTTCGCCCGATGTCCGCATCGATCGGATGTCGCCTGTGGTGGATCAATTGCGCCGTACCTTTGTGCGTTTGCACAGCGATGTCGAAGCCGCGGTGTTGGCCGCGCGCGATCTGGGGATCGATGAGCAATCGCGTTATGCGACCCAATCATTGGGCATTGCGCGCATGCAGGCGATGCTGAACCAGACGATTTCGGGCTTGCAGCAGGACACAACCGAGCGCGACCGACTGCGTGCCCATATCGACAGTTTCGCCTCGCGCTTTGATCCTCTGCTGGGTCAGGCGGTCAACACAGAGCGGTTGTTTCGCTCCAAAATCCTGTCGGGCATTGATGCGTTGCGCCAGCGGTTGGTCTTGATTGCGCTGTTTATCGTAGGGGCGACGGTGGCATTGGTCAGCGGGTTTTACTTTGGCCTGATCCGCCCGCAATTTCGCCGTCTGGATGCGTTGCGCGACGCCGCCCATCGCATCGCGCGCGAGGATTTTTCGGTGTCGTTGCCCGTTGAGCGACGCGATGAGATTGGTCAGCTGCTCGAGGAAACCAACCAGATGGCGGCGGCGCTGGCCGAGCGGCGTGATCATGTGCAAACCGAGTGGGCGCGTCTGAATGACACAATTGCGGCGCGCACCAAGGAGTTGCGCAATGCCAACGCGACATTGGAAGAAATCGATGAAAATCGCCGGCGGTTTTTTGCGGATATCAGCCATGAGCTGCGCACCCCTTTGACCGTCATTCTGCTTGAGGCGCAAATTGGCAAACAGGCCGCCCCCGAGGCTGCGTCGGCGTTTGAGACCATTGGAACGCGCGCGGAGCGGCTGAACCGGCGCATTGATGATCTGCTGCGCCTTGCACGCTCTGACACCGGCCAGTTGGCGCTGGATCCACAGGCGGTGGCATTGGCCGCACTGGCCCGGGACGTGCAGGTGGAAATTCAGGCCGAAATTGACAGTGCTGGCATGGTGTTGCGCGTGGATGCCATGCCCGATCTCAAGGTGATATGTGACCCAAACTGGGTGCGACAGGTGGTTGTGGGTCTGATCCGCAATGCCATTCGCCACGCGCGCAGCGGCACCCATCTGGCGTTGCAAGCGGATCAGGATGCGACGCTGGCCGGGCTGGTGCTTGTGGACAATGGCCCCGGCATTGCGCCCGACCAACAGGCGCATATTTTCCAGCGTTTCGTGCAGGGCGCGCCGGCGACCTCGGCCCAGGGGTTTGGCATCGGGCTGGCGTTGGCGCGTTGGGTGATTGATGCGCAAAACGGTCAGATCACCCTGACCAGCCCGGTGCCGCGCGCCTGTGCCTTGGGCGATGCACCCGGCACCAAAATCGCGGTTTGCCTGCCGCGTGTCCAGGAATAGCGTGTGGGCATGACCACCAAAGTGCTGATCATTGACGACGACCCTCAGATCATCTCGGCGCTGGTGCGCGGTTTGGCGCTGCATGGCTATTCGGCACAGGGTGAAAACCGTGCGGACCGGGCGCTGGAGCTGTTGCAAAACGAACCTTTCGCCGGGGCAATTGTTGATGTGATGCTGGGCGCTGATTCCGGGATTGATCTGGTGCGCGCGGCGCGGGCGTCCGGGGCGACACTGCCGATTTTGATGTTGTCGGCCTTGTCCGAGGTGGAACACCGCGCCGCCGGGCTTGAGGCGGGGGCCGATGATTATGTGGTCAAACCTTTCAACTTCGATGAGCTGGTGGCGCGGTTGCGGGTTCAAGAGCGCCGCGCGATCACCCAACGCCCGGACCCGGCCTGTCTTTTGGCCGCCCAACGGGTGTTGATCAGCGGGGCACATCAGATCGCATTGACCGAGCGTGAACAGGACCTTTTGACGCTGTTGATAGGCGCCGGTGACACCCCATTGCCACGCGGTGCGATTTTTGACGCACTTTGGGCCAGTGACGGCTCAAGCAATGAAAACGTGGTGGATGTTTATATCGGGTACTTGCGGCGCAAGTTGGAAACTGCAGATTTTGGGTTTGAGATCAAGACTTTGCGCAATCAAGGTTTTTGCATTTCCGGGCAGGTGCCGGTGTTGGACGCAAGTTAGTGCAGACCAAAGTCGGTAGGGTTCTCACAAATTAAGACTCGCACGAAGTCGGTGGCTCTGGCACGGTTGCGCCATCAGCTTTGAAAAGGAGACCATCATGGCATGGACAAAACCAACGATCCGCGAGTTTGAGTGCGGCATGGAAATCAACATGTACGGCCCAGACAGCGACGAAGAGCGTGAAACGCTGATCTGAGTTTCCTGTCACGCGCGGTTTTTCCGTTGGAAAGACTGCGCCTGACACCTCCGTGCGCAGATGCGCAAGGCGACAAACGAGGGCCGACCCCTGGCCGCCTGGTTTGTCCACCCCCCCCACTTTCGTTGTAGTTTTGTGATTGTCCGTAGCGGGCAAGGACACATCGTGGCAGGTTGGGAAAACACCAAAAGCCGGCCGGCGGACCGGCCCCGTCTGGACCGGAGAGCACAGCCATGACTGACAGCCGCGACGCTTTTGAGACCCGATTGCGCGATATTGGCGCCCAAAGGTATCATGATCTGCACCCGTTTCATGATCGTTTGCACGGCGGTGACTGTTCGCCTGATCAGGTGCGCGCCTGGGTCATCAACCGCTATTATTACCAACACTCCATCCCGATGAAGGACGCCGCTTTCATGTCGCGGGTCGAAGATCCGCAGCTGCGGCGGATGTGGCGCTCGCGCATTGAAGATCACGATGGCACCGACACCAATGAGGGCGGCATCAAGCGCTGGCTGCGGCTGGCCGAGGCGGTGGGGCTGGACCCTGACTATGTCGCGTCGTGCGAGGGTGTGCTGCCGGCCACCAAGTTTGCGGTCGATGCCTATGTGCGATTTGTGCGCGACAAGACCCTGCTCGAAGCAGTTGCGGCGTCTTTGACAGAGCTGTTTGCGCCGAAGATCCACGCCAACCGGATCGAGGGTTTGCTGAAGAACTATGAGTTTGCCGACGATTCCTCGCTGTCTTATTTCCGCAACCGGCTGAAAGAGGCGCCAAAAGATGTGGCTTTCGGGCTGGCTTGGGTCTTGGATCATGCGGATACCGCCGAAAAGCAGGATGCCGCCGCGGCCGCGCTGATTTTCAAAACTGATGTGCTTTGGTCGCAGCTTGACGCGCTTTGGGGTGCATACGTTGAACCAGCGCGCATTCCCCATGGTGCGTGGCAGCCGGGTCAGGGCCTGGCCCTGCAAAAGGCGTCCTGAGCGATGAGCACACCTGCCCCCATGGCCATGCTGGCCGAGCTGACGTATCGCTGTCCTTTGTCGTGCCCCTACTGTTCAAACCCGGTGGAAATGGCGCGTCAGGAGTCGGAGCTGGACACCGCCACATGGGCGCGCGTGTTTCGCGAAGCCGCCGAGATCGGTGTGCTGCAAATGCATCTGTCGGGGGGCGAACCTGCCTCGCGCCGGGATCTGACCGAGCTTGTGCAAGCCGCGCGTGATGCCGGGCTTTACACCAACCTGATCACCTCGGGGATTGGGCTGACCGAAAAACGTCTGGCCGCTTTGGACGAGGCGGGACTGGACCATGTTCAGCTGTCGCTGCAAGGCACCAACCCGGAAATGGCGGACGAGATCGGCGGTTACAAAGGTGGGTTTGCGCGCAAGATGCAGGTTGCCGAATGGATCGGTAAAATCGGCTTTCCGCTGACGCTGAACGCGGTTTTGCACCGTCGCAATCTGCACCAATTGCCCCGCGCGCTGGAGATGGCGCTGGAGATGGGCGCGCGTCGGATCGAAGTGGCGACGGTTCAGTTTCATGGCTGGGCATTGAAAAACCGCGATGCGCTGATGCCAACCCGCGAACAGGCGCGCGAGGCCACGGCAGTGGTGACCCAAGCGCGCAAAGAGCTCAGCGGACAGCTGGTGATCGATTATGTGCCCGCCGATTATCACGCCGATTATCCCAAACGCTGTATGGGCGGCTGGGGCACAACCGGGCTGAATGTAACACCGGACGGGCAGGTTTTGCCCTGTCACGCGGCGGCGTCGATCCCGCACCTTAGCTTTGACCGGGTTCAGGACAAATCGCTGTCGGAAATCTGGTACAATGGGGCGGCGTTCAACGCTTATCGCGGCACCGATTGGATGGCCGAACCCTGCCGCAGTTGCGAGCGCAAAACCATCGACTTTGGCGGGTGCCGTTGTCAGGCGATGGCGATTGTCGGCGATGCGTCGGCAACCGATCCGGTATGCATCAAGTCGCCCCATCACGGTGCTTTGCAAACCCAGGCCGACACCCATGCCGCGCAGGATGACGCGCCACTGGTCTATCGCACGGCGCCGGGAATGAACTCGGAACCTGCCGAATAGAGCCGGGTTGCGCACTGGACGGACCCGCGCCGCGCCCCTAACCTGTGGCGCAGAAAGGCGGCGTTAATGCGGTTGTTTGGTTGGGCTTTTGCCCTGTTTGCCTGTCTCGGAGGAACGCTGGGTGCGCAACAGGGGCCCGGTGACAAGGTGAAATACCTTGAACTGGCCCGCGCCGGTTGGAATTACGAGCTGCGCACCACGATGGTTGGGCGCGATCTCAGCATTCCGATCCACATCCATGGCCGCGATCTGGCCGGTGCCAGTCTGTGCCTTGTCGGCGAGCGCCCGCACCCGCAATCGCTTGAGGTGATCAATGCCTTTCGCGCGCTGGTGCACCATGTCTATGGCAAGGCCGTGACCATGCGTTATGCCGGACGTCAGGCCAGCGCGTGCGGATCGGGTCGCACGGTGATTTTGCGGCTCTATTCCGGCCGTCCACCCAACCGAGCCCTGTCGGCCGATCTGGACTGGATGAACCAGATCTATCAACTTGGGCTGCCGCAGCGCCGGTCTTACGCCGCCACGTCTCCGGCCATGGCACAAACGTTTTTCGGACGGCGCGGGCAGGGCACACATATCATGGTCAAACAATCCGCGCTGCGCAATCTGGGTGCTTTGGAACGGCTGTTTTACAAATCAATCCTGATCGAAGAACTGTTCCAGTCCTTCACCTTTGGCATGGATATTTTGCAATTTGACCGCGCCGCTGGGTTTCAATCCAAGCTGCAGGAAGTGCCAATGAACCTGCATCGGCTGAACTGGGATTCGCGTGCTTTCATGCGCGCTTTGCTCACCTCAAACCCGCCGGGGCTGTGTGCGTTTGATGTGTTTATGTTGCACGCTGTTGCGCGCGCGCCGGTCGATCAAACCACCGAACCGGCGTTTATCACTTTCATCGACCGTGCCTATGAAAGCCTGTTTACCGCGGCCACAGCCACAATGAGCGATCCGCGTTTTGCGCCTCTGATGGCGCCCGGTTGCCTGCGTCCTGCGATCTGAAACGGGCGCCCGTGTTGTAAGACCTTCTGCGGTATATGCGCCTTATTCCGGTTCCGTTAAGGTCAAGGCGCAGCAAGGCCAAAGCGCTGCGCGGGAGGACATATGGACACGATAGCCGAGCACGCGCAACCTGGGGTCGGCGCGCTTAGGGCGCATTTGGCGGATGGTCTGGTGGGCCATGATGCCTTGATCGAACGCCTGTTGGTGGCGCTGCTGGCCGGCGGGCATTTGTTGCTTGAGGGGCCGCCGGGTTTGGCCAAGACCCGCGCCGTCAAATGGCTGTCGGATGCGGTTGAGGGCAGTTTTGCACGCATTCAATGCACGCCTGACCTGATGCCATCCGATTTGACCGGCACGCCGGTTTACCGCCCGCAAGACGGCTCGTTCCGGTTCGAACGCGGGCCGGTGTTCAACAATCTGGTGCTGGTCGATGAAATCAACCGCGCGCCGCCCAAGGTGCAATCGGCATTGTTGGAGGCGATGGGCGAACATCAGGTGACCGCGGGCAATGAAACCCATCCGCTGCCGGATCCGTTTCTGGTGGTGGCCACGCAAAATCCGATTGAACATGACGGAACATTCCCCCTGCCCGAGGCGCAGCTTGACCGCTTTTTGCTGCATATTGTGCTGGAATTGCCCGGGCTCGAGACCGAACGCCAGATCCTCGATCTGGTTGAGGCCGAGGCGCAACAGGGCACCAAACCGGCACTGTCGCTGTCTTTGGCAGAGCTGGCCAAGGCGCGTGCCAGAGTTCAGGCAGTGCATCTGGCCCCGGAACTGCGCGACTATATCGTGCGTCTGGTGATGGCCACGCGCGAAGGGGCATTGGCCGAAGATATCGAACATGCAGTGTCGCCGCGTGGCTCGTTGGCGCTGGCGGCGTCGGCGCGGGCGCGGGCGTTTTTGAACGGGCGGGATTTTGCGCTGCCCGAGGATGTGGCCGCAATGGCGCCTGATGCGATGGCGCATCGGATGGTACTATCCTGGCGCGCGGTGGCCGATGGGCGGCGCCCGCGTGATGTGGTGCGCGACATACTGCAAAAAGTCGAGCCGTTGTGACCGGCCCGCTGGACGCCCCGGGTGTGGCGTTGGCCTCGTCTGGGCTGATTGCGCTGCGTCGTCTCGCCCTCAGCGCCGAGGCCGCGCCGGTTCTGGCCGCGTTGCCGGGCGGCTTTGCGACGCGGCGCAAGGGCCACGGGCTCGAGGTGGCGGATATGCGCGAATACATCGCCGGCGACGACATCCGCCATCTGGATCGCGGCACGACCGCGCGAACGGGTCGGCTGCATGTGCGCCAGTTTCAACAGGAACGCGACCGCATTGCTCTGCTTGTGGCTGATTTTCGCCCCGCGATGTTCTGGGGGCTCAAACGGGCGTTCCGCTCGGTGGCGGCGGCCGAGGCATTGGCGCTGATCGGGTGGAACGTGGTGGAAAGTGGCGGGCGCGTGGGGCTGCTGGCCCTGGGCATCGGGCAGCCCGTTGTGGTGCCGCCGCGCGGGCGCACCCGAGGGATGCTCGATGTGATTGGCGGCCTGGTTCAGGCCCACAGGCAGGGTCTGGGGGCGATGTCAGATCGGGGCCACAATGACCCGCCGCTGGAACATGGCCTGTTGCGCGCCGATCGGTTGGCGCCATCAGGGTCGGAAATTGTGATCGCGTCGGGTTTTGATGTGCCGGGGGCGGGACTTGCCGAGCGGCTTGATGCCTTGGCGCGCCGGCGCATGCCCCGGCTGGTGTTGATCAAAGACGGGCGCAGTGCGCAATTGCCGCGCGGTCGCTATCCTGTGCGGCTGGCCGATGGGCGACGCATGCGGCTGACATTGGGAGCGCAAAGCCCGGATCCAGCAATGCCCGTTCAGATCGCCGGGCGCCCGGCTTTGGTTCTGGATGCGGGTGACACGGTCGAAGACACCGCGCGTCGGATTGTGGCTGCCTTTGGCAACGGGCGGGCCGCCGCATGAGTGATCGCGCCATGAGCGAAGAGGCCATGCTGCTCAGCCTGCGCGACATCCGCCTGCCGCCCGATGCGGCGGGTGGGCTGTTTGCGGATCTGGCGGTGACAGTTGGTTTGGCGGCGCTGTGTGCGCTGGCAGCAGTGGCGATCCTGTCGCTGCTCAGCGTCCGGCGCACGCCGCCCCCGGCGCGTGATCTGGCAAGCCAGCTTGATGCCTTGGCCGATCATCCAGAACCCCAGCGACGGCTGGCCCTGTTGCACCTGCTGCGCGATCATGCGCCCGAGCGTTACGCCAACCTGAAGGGCGCGCTCTATCAGCCCGGCGGCGGCATCGACACGGACATGCTGGAGGCAGAGGTGGCGCGTCTTGCTTGAGCTGGCTGATCCCTGGTTTTTGCTGCTTTTGCCGCTGCCCTGGTTGGCGATGCGGCTGCTGGGGGTGGGTCAAATGGTGGGCGGCGCGGTGCTGTTGCCTGAGCAAATCGGGGCCGACATGCTGGCGGCCTCAGGACAGGATCGCGCCCTGCGCCCTGCGCTTTTGCGTCAGGGTGGCTTGTGGGTGATCTGGGGTCTGACGCTGCTGTCTTTGTCCGGGCCGCGCGATCTGGCGCCGGTGTCAGCGCTCAAGGTGACGGGGCGCGATCTGGCCGTCGTTCTGGATCTGTCAGGCTCGATGGTGCGCGACGATTTTCATCTGGATGGGCGTCAGGTGACCCGACAAGAGGCCGTGACAACTGTGGGTGCCGCCTTTGCGCGCCGACGGGGCGGCGACCGGTTGGCCCTGATCGTGTTTGGCTCGCAGGCCTACTACGCGGCCCCGTTCACCTTTGATGTGGAATCGGTGGCGCGTCGGATCGAACAGGCGGTGATTGGTATTTCCGGGCGCGCCACCAACATCGCCGACGGTCTGGGTCTTGCGCTCAAACGTATGGCCGACAGTGAGGCCGCCAGTCGCGTGGTGATTTTGCTGTCGGACGGGGTCAGCAACGCGGGCGCGACCAACCCGCGCGGTGTGGCTGAACTGGCCGCTGATATGGGGGTGCGGGTGCACACCATTGCGCTTGGCCCCAAAGACCTGAGCACCGCAGACGCGGGCGAGCGTGGTGTGGTGGATGCCGCCACCTTGCGCGCGATTTCCGAGATTTCCGGTGGCGCAAGTTTTCGGGTGAAAACCACCGATGATCTGCTTGCGGTGACGGCGGCGCTGGACCGGCTCGAGGCAACCGACGGCGAGGGTTTGGCCGCCGAAGTCTATCACGATTACTGGCCCTGGCCGGCTGGCTTGGCGGCGGTTTTGGGTCTGGTTCTTGGCTGGAGAGAGCTGACATGAGCGGTTTGATCCTGCTGCGCCCGCTGTGGTTGCTGGCCTTGCCTGCTCTGGGGCTGTTTGGTTGGTGGCTGCACACGCGGCGCGGCGGTTTGGGCGATTGGCACAGGGCCGCAGATCCGGGTTTGATGGCGGCAATGGTGGCGCTGGGGCGGGTCGATACCCGGGCCAGTCGCGCGCCCCTGCTGGCGATAATGGGGTTTGTCACGGTGCTGGTTTTGGCCCTGTCCGGCCCGGCGATCGAGCGGCGCGATGCCCTGTCTTACCGCAATCTGGACGGCGTATTGTTCGTGATCGACACCTCGGCCAGTGTCACCGAAGATGCCCGCTGGCCGCAGATGCTGACGATGGGGCGGTTTGGTCTGGCGTCGCTTGGCACCCGCCCCGGCGGGCTGATCGTGTTTGGCGGCGATGCCTATGTGGCCACCGACATGACGCTGGATCATGTGCAGCTGGGTCAGACGCTTTCGCTGATTGATGCAGACACGGTGCCCGATGCAGGCTCGCGACCCGAGCGCGCACTGGCGCTGGCCGCGCGCCTTTTGCAAGACGCCGAGGTGATTGCGGGCGATGTGATCTTGCTGAGCGATGGGGCGGGCCTGGGTCCAGACAGTCTTGCGGCGGCGGCGGCGATAACCGCACAGGGCGCGCGGCTGTCGGTGGTATCTTTGCACGCGCCCTCGGCGGCCATGCGCACCCATGCCAAGCTGGGCCAGGGCGCGGTTTTCACACTTGAGCAGACCGATGATCTGGCACGCTGGCTGGACAGTTCCGCGCGCACCCGGCTTGAGCAACAGGACTATCCGCTGCTGTTTTGGAAAGACATCGGGCGTTATGGTCTGGTGTTTGCGCTGGTGCCTTTGCTGATGCTGTTTCGCAGGTCGCCAACATGAGGGTGCTGGCGATCATCGCGGCCGGAGCCTTGGCGTTGTCGCTGATCCTGGGCGGCACCGCGCCTTTGGGCCGGGCGTTGATGGCGGTTGGTTTGCCGGGTCTGGCCGCACCTTTGTTTGCTGCGCCGCAATGGCGCGGCGTGGGCTTGTTTCGCGCCGGTGATCATACGGCGGCGGCGGCGCTGTTCTCGCAATCGCGCGCGTTTTACAATCTGGGTGTTGCCGAGGCGCATGCCGGTCGCCACGCCGCAGCGCTTGAGGCGTTTGACATGGCCCATGCGCGCGGTCATCCGGACGCGCAGGCCAATTTCGACGTGGTTGCCGCCTATTTTGCTGGTCTTGGCATTGATCCCGAGGCGCTGGGGCTGTTTCCCGAGCGCAAAGAAGGGCCCAAAGCAGAGAGTTTTGTGGCCCGTGGCAATGCACGTGCGGCGGGAACGGGCAGCGATGTGACCAACACCAACACCATGTTGGGGCTGGCCGAGCTGGACTCGCGCGGGCGTTTGGGTGTGCGGCGGATTTTTGATGACAAGTTCATGCTGGCGGATGAACGCTGGCTGGAACAGCTGTCGGATGTGCCGGGCGAATACATGGCCGCGCGGATCCTGCAGGAACACAAACGCCGCCACAAAGCGGGGCTATCCCCGCCCAAACCGGAGGATCCCAGATGAGGCTATGTTTGTGGATCCTGGCGTTGCTGATCCCGGTCTGCGTCCATGCGCAATCGCGCGAGGTGTTGCCCAACCAACTGGCGCTCAAGGTGCGCGTCGAGGCCAGCGATCACCTGCCTTACCCGCGCGAAATGGTGCTGATCTCTATCGAAGGGATTTATCGCCGCCACATCACCCGTGAAAAGCTGATCCAGCCTGATTTTGACGGGTTCAGCTGGACGCAGCTGGGCAATGACACCTGGCGCGAAGAACGGCTGAACGGCGAAAAGGTCAAAACCCTGAAACGGCGCATGGCGATCTATCCCGACCGGGCCGGCACGCTGACCATTGGCGCGTTTACCCATCAACTGACGCTGACCGACGAGGGCGACGACTGGTTTGATCATGCCATAACCTCGGCGCCGGTGACCATTGAAGTCGCGCCGCCACCGCCCGCGCTCGATACGGATTGGTGGTTTCCGGTGCGCTCGTTGAAGATTTCGGATGATTGGTCGAATGCGCCCGACCAGCTTGTGCCGGGTGAGGGGGTGTTGCGCATCGTGCGGATCGAAGCCCTGGGTGTGACGCCCGAGATGATCCCGCCAATGCCGGACCTGCAATCGCCCTCGGCGATGATCTTTCCCCATCCTGAAAAACGCTTTGTCGAACTCTCGCCGGATGGGCCGTTGTCTTATGCGTTCTGGCGTTGGACGATCCGGCCGGGAAATGACACGTCAACCATCGTTGAACCGCTCAGCTTTGATTACTTTGACACCGCCACCCGCGATCCGCGCACGGTGACGATTTCGGCGCAGCGCGTCGCCTATGGCAGCGTCACGCCAAGCCCGGTTGCGCCCGCAGAGCGGCCCCCCTCCGCACGGTTGCCGGGCTGGCCGTTGGCTGTGCTGGCGGGACTGGTTTTTCTGGGTGGTGTGGCTTTGGCGATGGCGGGCAAGCGCATGGTGGGTGCGCGCGCGCTGCACCGCTTTGCGCTGTTTGACCCGCTGGCGCGCGCGCTGCACCGCGCTGTGCGACAGGGGGATTTGGCGGCCACCCGGCGTGCCGCTGGTGCGATTTTGCGCCGCGATGGCAATGCTCCGGCGCGGCTGTTGATCTTGGCGCAACTGGATCGTGATGTGTTTGATCCCAAGGCCAAAACCGGCGATTTGCGCGACTTTGCCCAGGCTTTTTTGGCAAACCGCACAGCGGTGGTCTAGGCCGGGGCGGCTGCGTGGGACCGCAAGGCCAGTGTTGTAATGAGGTGTGAAACGGTTACGGTAAGGATTGGGTAGGAGACTCAGATGCCACAAATGAGGGCGCAGAGTCAGGAACAGGCGTTTGCGTCGTTCCTGATTGTTGACGATCATCCACTGTATAGCGACGCGTTGGAATCAGCGCTTGAGCAGATGTATGAACGTTGTGAAATCCGCAAGGCGCGCACTCTGGGTGAAGCGCTGAAAACCGCGGCGCATGGCTTTTCGCCGGATCTGGTGATGTTTGATCTGAAGCTGCCGGATGTGGCCGGGATTTCGGGCTTTGCCACGCTGCGCCAAAAGCTGCCCGACACGCAGATTTTGGTGATTTCGTCGCTGGCCTCTTATGATCTGGTGCAATCGCTGCTGCGCCAGGGCGCGTCCGGCTTTTTGCCCAAGGAAACATCGGCTCAGGCGCTGCGCTCTGTGCTGTCGCAGATCGCGGGAGGCGGCCGTTATGTGCCCAAAGAATACCGCGATGCCGACAAGCGCAAAAGTTCGGATGTCGAGGCCGAGTTTGACCACCCAAAACTGGCCGAGCTGACCCCGCAACAACAGCGCATCATGCGCCTGATTTGCTGTGGCAAACCCAACAAACAGATCGCCTATGAGCTATCGCTGGCCGAGGCCACGGTAAAGGCGCACATTACCGCGCTGTTGCGCCGCCTCGGTGTGCGCAACCGGACGCAAGCGGTGGTGCTGGTCGAGGGCGCAATGGCCGAACATCGTGGTGACGAGCCCGAGGCGAGAGCCTTTCTCAGACATTAAAGCGAGGGGCGAAAATGCGCGATAAAAGCACCGAACCCTCTTTCATCCGGGTGGCTGTTTCGCATTTGCCGGACGCCGCAGCGGCTGCGCGTGAAGCAGCGATGGCCATCGATCTGAAAGACACCTGTTTTGTGCTGGCGCTGTTGCCAGGGGGGTTGGATGGCGCCGAGGTGGCGCAAACGCTGGATGAGGTGATGGGCGGCGTGCCGGTGTTTGGGTGTTCGACCGCCGGGCAGATCACCCCGGATGGGTATGAGACCGACGCGCTGTTGTTGCTGGCCTTTGCCAAAGCCCATTTCCGCTGTGCTTCGGTGCTGTTGTCGCCGCTCAATCCGTTGTCGACCACAACCATCGCCGCCGAAGCGCAGCGCCATGTGCAAAAGTTCCGCCAGACCGCTGGCTGGAACCGGTTGGGTCTGATCTTTGCCGATGGCCTGTCCAAGCAAGAGGACATGCTGATTTCAACGCTCGAGTCGGTGCTGGATGATGTCCCGGTGTTCGGCGGCTCGGCGGGCGATGGCTTGCGGTTCGAGCGCACCTGGGTTCTGCACAAAGGCCAGACCTTTGACAACGCCGCCGTGTTGCTGCTGCTGGAAACGGATTTGCCGTTTCAGGCGGTGGCTTTTGATCATTTTCTGCCCTCGGCCGCGCCGATTGTGATCACCCGCGCCGACCCGCAAGAGCGCAAGGTGTTTGAGATCAACGGCGCCCCGGCGGCACAGGAATACGCGCGCCTTGTAGGTTGCCGGGTCGAGGATCTTTCGCCGCGCATTTTTGCCGAAAACCCGTTGCTGGTAGACTACAAGGACCGCCACTATGTGCGCGCCATCGCGGATGCGGATGACAGCGGCGCGTTGTCGTTTCTGGCGGCGATAGATGACGGGCTGATCATGACCCTGGGTCTGGGCCAGGAAATTCTGCACACGATGGAGGCCGGGCTGGCGCTGGAAGATCGCCAGGGCAACCGGCCGGATTTCATTCTTGGGTTTGACTGTGTGCTGCGCAAGCTTGAGATCGAGCAGAAGGAGCTGTTGCAGCCTGTGTCTGACTTTTTGAGTGCCGCGCGGGTGCTGGGGTTCAACACTTACGGCGAACAGCATTGCGGTGTGCATATGAACCAGACGCTGGTTGGTGTGGCGTTCTTTCCACCGCTCAAGGGGTATCTGTTTTGAGCATGATCGACGCCAACGATCCGCCCCAGATCCAAGTCGAAAAGCAGGCCCGGATCATTGACGCATTGGTGCGCCGCGCGCGCCGGCAAATCGATGTCAGCCCATCGGCCTACCGGGCGTTTCAATCAGCCATCGAGTTGCAGGAAAAGGTTGCCGCGCAAAGCCTTGAGCTGGAAAGCGTCCGGGTGGAACGCGAACGCACCCGGCGTACATTGGCCGAGGCGTTGTCGTCGATGGAGGAAGGTTTTGCGCTGTTTTCCGACGGGCAGCTGAATGTGTGCAACGATCTGTTCAAAGGGTTGTTGCCGGACATTTCGCACAAGGTGGTGCCGGGCCTGCCGCTGGGTCACTACATCGGTTTGATGGGGTTCAGCCGGCATCTGGTGTCGACCGAGCGCAATTTGCCGATGTTGCGGCGGGCCTTGCGCGCGCGCCAGTCTGCGGGGCCGGTGGTGTCGATGGTGGCCGAAATGCGCGGCGACCGCTGGTATCAGATGAGCGTGCAGCGCACCTCGCTGGAAAACACGGTGCTGCTCTTGACCGAGATCACCGCCCTTGTGCGGCGCAACCGGATCGAAAAAGAGCATTTGATTGATCGCCAAGCTGACTACCTTCAGGCGGTGTTTCAAAACATGGGTTCGGGGGTCTGCGCGTTTTCCGCCTCGGGCGAGTTGTTGATGCAGAACCAGCGGTTCAACGACATCCTGGGGTTGCCTCTGGCTATGTTGCAGCCGGGCGCGCCGATGGAAACGCTGTTGAATTTTTCGCGCGATCTGTCGCCCGATGCGGCCGGTTTAAAGGTCAAGACCTGGCAGGACGAGTTGCGCCGCAATGGTGTGCTGACCCGGCGCGTGGCCCACGGGGAAGACCGGGTTTTGGATGTGCAGGCCAATGTGCTGCCCGATGGTGGTTTTCTGGTCGAACTCAAGGACGTCACGCTGGAAACCCGCTCGACGGCGTTGCTGGAACAACGGGTCACCGAGCGCACTGGCGCGCTGACCCGCGCCAATTTGCGCCTGACCCAGCAATACGAAGAACAGGCCCGGGTTGAGGAAGAATTGCGCGTCGCCAACGAACAGGCCGAGGCGGCGGTGTCGTCAAAAACCCGGTTTCTGGCGGCGGCCAGCCATGATCTGCTGCAACCGATCAACGCGGCCAAATTGCTGATCTCGACCTTGCAGGAAACCACCCGCGACAGCCGGTTTCAGCCGATGGTGGCGCAATTGCAGCGCTCGTTCGCGTCGGCCGAATACCTGCTGCATTCGTTGCTGGACATATCGCGGCTGGAAAGTGCTGACCCCGAGATGGTGTCGCCGACCCATGTGGGATTGGCAGCACTTATGGAAGGTGTGGTCGAAGATCAGGCGCTGATTGCCCAACAAAAGGGCGTGCAGCTGGACGTTGTGCCATCCACAATCGTGGTGCAGTCCGATCCGGTTTATCTGTTGCGCTCGATCCAGAATCTGGTGGTCAATGCCGTTCAATATACCCATTCCGGCGGGCGGGTTTTGCTGGGGTGTCGGCGGCGCAATGGCCGGGTGACGCTGGAGGTTTGGGACACCGGCGTCGGCATTGCCCAGAAGGATCAGGCGCGCATTTTCGAAGAGTTTATCCGCGCTTCGGAGGGTCCTTTGGACACCGGCGTGGGCTTGGGTTTGTCGGTGGTTGACCGCGCGTGCCGCCTGCTGGGGCATCGTCTCTCGGTGCGTTCGCAGCCCGGACGCGGCTCGGTTTTTAGTATTGAAATGGACATCATCGCCGGGGAAACCGCCCAGGCCGTGCCGCGCGCGCCGCTGGCCGAGGCCGACAGCAATCCGCTGGATTACATCGTGGTTGTGATCGAAAACGATGCCGATGTTTTGTCGAGCACGACACAGTGGCTGGAGCATTGGGGGGCCAGCGTGCTGGCCGCACGTTCAACCCGCGAGGCGCTGGATCATGTGACCGATATGGGCATCGCTCCCGACATTGTGCTGGCTGATTATCAGCTGGATGGCACCGACACCGGGGTGCAGGCGGTGATCGATATTCGCGCGCAAACGCAAACCGATGTGCCGGCGATCCTGATCACGGCAGACCGCAGCCCGACCCTGCGCGCATTGGGTGGTCGCAATGACATCACGGTCATGACCAAACCGGTCGAACTGACCCGGTTGCGTCCGTTGATTGACTGGAAGATCCGCCGCCATGTGGCGATGTTGGATCGGCTTGGTTAGGCCCGGGCACCGACAAAAGTTTAAGGTGACAGCGCCACCGTGGCCGCGCAAGCTGGGGATGGGAGGATATGACTATGATCAGATTACTGGGTGTCGCTTTGGGGGCCGCGCTGTGCGCCGGGGTCGCGCTGGCCTCTCCGCTGGACGGTGCCAAAACCTATGACATGCTGTTTCGCGACGGCACTCTGGATGATATCGATCGCAGCGCCAAGCTGGTCTATCGCCGCTCGGTTGACAGTGCGCTAAAGCCCGAGGCGGCGGATCGTGACACCGGCAACATTGCGCTCAGCTTTCGCGAAGGTGCGGCGACCATGGCGTTGCTGGAGTTTCGCAAAGACGGCAAGCAACGCGCGCTGGGGACGTTTCCCGCCAGTGTCGGCAATCCGATGATTATGTATTTCTACGAATCTGTGGTGCGCGACATGGCCGAGGCCGCGGGTGGCAGCCCGTTCTACATCCGCAACCGGGTCAAAGACGCGCTGATCCAGCCTTCGGATATCGAAGAAGGCCAGGCAGTGGTCGACGGTCAGACGGTGGCCACACGCATCATCCGTCTCTACCCCTTTGCCGAAGACCCCAATCGGGACCGGATGAAGGGCTTTGGCGATCTGGAATTGCGCGTGACCATGTCAGAGGCCGTGCCGGGTTGGTACATGAGCCTTGTGGCCGAGACCGGCGATGGCAAAGTCTATCGCAATGCGCTGGAATTTGACCGCCTTGATGTGACCCAATGAGACGGCTTGCGACAGGTGTTGTGCTCGCATTGCTATTGCCCGGCGTGGTCACGGCGCAATCGGTGGCCGAGCGTTTGAATGATTATCCAACGACGGCGCGGGCCGACTATGTGTTTGCCTGCATGGTGACCAACGGACAGACCCGCGAAATGCTGGACCGGTGCGCCTGTTCGATCGACGAAATCGCGTCGCTGTTATCGTATGAGAAATATCTACAGGCCGAAACGGTGCTGTCGATGCGCCGTGTTGGAGGCGAGCGTATGGCGTTCTTCCAAAGTGCCGCGATGGCGGAGAATCTGGTGGTTGATCTCAGACGAGCCCAGGCCGAGGCCGAAGTCGTGTGTTTCTGAGACACCTCGCTCCACATCCCGCCGCAGCACAGCGCGGCGGGTGCGCAAACGTGATCAGCCAGTCGCGTTCTTTTGCAAAACCGTTTCAAAGGTGTTGCCGTCAGTGTCGGTGGCTTTGACGATCAAGGCCTCGCTGCCATTGTCATCATAGCGAAAGCGGAATACCGGATTTTCGGAAATCGAGATACCGCCGTCCATCGTGAACAGAACCTCATCGCCCTGCCAGACCTCAATATGGTCAATAAAATGCGCCGGAATGAACAGCTGCGTGATCTGATCGCGCTGCAACCCGGAATAGTTGGGGTGGCGGATCATGATTTGGGCTTCGCGCCGCGCGTAAGACATCTGAGCGGTCTCGCCAAAGCTGCGCAGCTTCATTTTGCCCATTTGCGCCAGCGCGACTGTTGGGTCCTTGCTGGCCGGTGCCGAACATCCGCCCGAAGCTTTGACGTAGCGTCCGGTCATATGCAACCCGTCCGGCGTTTCGGTGATAACACGCACGTTGGAATATTGGTTCACCCGCACCCGCAATTCGAAATCCAGTGGCCCCATGGCCTTGCCGAAAGCAAACACGGCGGCGACGGGGGCCGGGTTTTCATCGATTACAACCGTCGCGCCGGTGATCCGGGCTGACATATCTTGCTGGCGCAGGATCAAAGGCACAGTGGCCGCATCATGAGCCCGGTAGGGTGCGTCGATGCTAAGCAAAGTGTCATCGAGCACCAAAGCCGTTTCGCCGACAACATCGCCGCGCAGATCATCCCATGTGGCGCTTGGAGTCATTGGGTTTCGCACCGCGTCGCTGGCCCAGCCAGAGCCTGCAACCAAAGCTGCCATTGCGGCGGCGCAAATGAGTTTCAATGCCATGATCAAGGCTCCAATCTGGTTCGGTTGCGCACGTGTATGCCACAAAAACAGCCAGAAAACCACACAGACCTAAGGTGGTCTTGGTGTCACATTGTCGTGTGAAAGGATAACGCGAGGGGGATTTGCGATGTTCGAAGCTGTTGTGATGCTGTGTCTGAACCTGGCCGAGGGCCCTTGCAGAACACATCTGATTCCGGGTTACGAGGCGGAAACTGCCCAGGGCTGCGCAAGGTTTCTGGCCCAGTCGCCGCCGGATCTGGCGCGATTTGCGCCGCTTTCTGCCAAGAGCGAGCCGCTGTGCCAACCGGTGGGCCAAACCCTGGATGTCGTCGAAGTTGCGCCGGGTGTGTTTGTGCATGTCGGGGCGGTCGAGGAACCGGATCGCACAAACCTTGGCGATGTATCGACCCTTGGTTTTGTGGTCGGCGCAGAAGCGGTTGCGCTGATTGACACGGGCAGTGCGGCGTGGATGGGAGAAGCGATTTGGCGCACGATCCGGGCGCAAACCGACCTGCCGATCAGCCATGTAGTGATCACCCACATGCACCCCGATCACGCCTTGGGAGGGTCGGTTCTGGCCGATGCGGGGGCGCAGATTGTGGGGCATGCGGGCCTTGATCGTGCACTGGCGGATCGGCGCGAAAACTATCTTGAAAGTCTGAACCGGTTGATTGGCCCCGGTGCGTTTCTGGGCACCAAAGTGGCCCCTGTGGACATCGCGGTGATTGACAGCCTGTTGATTGATCTGGGTGGGCGGACGCTGGATCTGCGGGCCTGGCCGCTGGCGCATACGGGCACGGATGTCACTGTTTTTGATCCCGAAACCGGCACTTTGTTTGCGGGCGATCTGGTGTTTCATCGCCATATCCCGGCGTTGGATGGCAAGCTGACGGGATGGCGCGCAGTGCTGAGTGAAATGCAGGGATTGGCAGTGTCGCGCGTGGTGCCGGGGCATGGCGGACCGGTGCTCGATTGGCCGGCCGGGGGTGCGGACATGCAGCGCTATCTTGGCACGCTGGAAACCGACACACGCGCGGCCATCGACGCCGGACTGCGGCTGGGCGCCGCGGTTGAGGTGATCGCCACGTCCGAGGTCGACCAATGGGAGCTGTTTGAGGCGTTCAATGCGCGCAATGCCACCGTCGCGTTTACCGAGCTTGAGTGGGATTAAGGCGCTGCTCGGACTTCCCGGGATAACTTCCCTTACCTGATGTGTTGAAATCCACGGATTCCGCCGATACCAGGTTTTGGCACAAACGCTCTAGCCCGGATCGCGTGCGACCGCCTGAAGGCTTTGCGCCAGGCTGAACAAACGGCGTTCCAACAGGGTCGGCGTCTCGCAAAGATAGGCGATATTGCGCTGGCGGTCGGTGAAAATCACCTGATCCCAATCCAATTGTTCCTCCAGCGCATCGACGCGGTCAAAATCGGGTTTGGCTTTGTCCAAAGCGTTGTCCATTTCGGCGCGATTGGCGTCAATCTGCTCGGCCAGAGCGATCTGGCTGAGCGAGAATCGCCCGATGCCGTTGATGATTCGGGTGCGCCGCTTGGACAAGCGCTCAAACACCTGATGAAATACCAATCCCAACAGATGCGAATCGCCGTCGTATTTGGCCGCAAAGGCATCGATTCGCGGTTGAAGATCCCCAAGGTCGACACGGCGCAGCGCCAACAAACCAGCCAGTTCGGCAACATCCGCGCGGGTTGTGGCATCGTCTGGTTGGGCTGTGGTGTCGATCGGCAACGCCCACATCAGACCCACTGATAGCGATGCAACCTTGCGTTGAACACAAGGCCATGTGGGGTCAGCGAAATTGGCAGCGTTGGCGGGCAAACCGCAGCCAAGCATGGCCAAAGTCAGTACGATCGGTTTTGCGATGGGCATCTGGTCTCTCCCTTTGTACGCGGGAATTCCAGACGCGTACGATCCGAGTATGAGCCAGGAACGTCGCGCTGTCCAACCCGGCCAATACCCACCATTGTCGCAATTGTTTTGCACGCTGGGCGGGTTTCATACTCGGGTTGAACACGGTCGTATACTGCGTGCCGTGACGTTTGGGGAGTGAGGCTGCATGAGAACGCGCGCTGCCGTGGCTGTTGCTGCGGGTCAACCGTTGGAGATCATGGACGTGAACCTGGATGGCCCTCGGGCCGGCGAGGTTTTGGTCGAAATCAAGGCCACTGGCCTGTGCCACACCGATGAATTCACCCGGTCAGGCGACGATCCGGAAGGCATCTTTCCGGCGATCCTGGGCCATGAAGGCGCCGGCGTGGTGATCGAGATCGGCGAGGGTGTTACCAGCCTTGAGGTCGGCGATCATGTCATTCCGCTTTACACGCCCGAGTGTCGCGAATGCGAATACTGCCTGAACCCGAAAACCAACCTGTGCCAAAAGGTGCGCGCCACGCAGGGCGCCGGTCTGTTGCCGGATGGGTCTACCCGGTTTTCGATGTTGGACGGCACGCCGATCCATCACTACATGGGCTGCTCGACCTTCGCCAACCACACAGTTGTGCCCGAAATCGCGCTGGCCAAAGTGCGCAAGGACGCGCCGTTTGACAAAATCTGTTACATCGGCTGCGGCGTCACCACAGGCATCGGCGCGGTGATCAACACTGCCAAGGTCGAGATCGGCAGCCGCGGGGTTGTGTTTGGTCTCGGCGGCATCGGATTGAACGTGATCCAGGGGTTGCGGTTGGCCGGCGCTGACCAAATCGTCGGTGTCGATCTGAACGACAGCAAAGAAGACATGGGTCGTCATTTCGGGATGACTGACTTCGTCAATCCATCCAAGGTCGACGGTGATCTGGTGGCGCATCTGGTCGAACTGACCAAGGGCGGGGCGGATTATACCTTTGATGCCACCGGCAATGTCAGCGTAATGCGCACGGCGCTGGAATGCGCGCACAAAGGCTGGGGTGAAAGCATCATCATCGGTGTGGCGCCGGCGGGGGCCGAAATTTCGACACGCCCCTTCCAGCTGGTGACCGGTCGGACCTGGCGTGGCACGGCGTTTGGCGGGGCCAAGGGGCGCACGGATGTGCCCAAAATCGTCGATTGGTACATGGACGGCAAGATTGAGATCGACCCGATGATCACCCACAAATTGACGTTGGATCAGATCAACGAAGGCTTTGAGCTGATGCACAAAGGCGAGTCGATCCGCGCCGTGGTGGAGTATTGATGGTGCCATGCAGCTGATCTCGGACAATCGCAGTTTTGGTGGCGCGCAGCAGGTCTTTTCGCACCCCTCGCAATCCTGCGGGTGCGATATGACCTTTGCGGTTTACCTGCCGCCCCAGGCCGAACATGGCCCGGTGCCAGTGCTGTGGTATCTGTCGGGGCTGACCTGCACCCACGAAAACGCCATGTCCAAGGGCGGTTTTCAAGAGCACGCGGCCAAGCATGGGCTGGCGCTGATCTTTCCGGACACCTCGCCGCGCGGAACCGGGGTCAGCGATGATGACGCCTATGATCTGGGGCAGGGCGCGGGGTTCTATGTGAATGCCACGCGCAACCCGTGGAAGCCCAATTTTCAGATGTACGACTATGTCGTCAGCGAATTGCGTGCCATCGTGCAGGATAATTTCCCGGTGCAGGACCGCCACGGCATCACTGGCCATTCTATGGGCGGGCACGGTGCGCTGACCATTGCGGTGCGCAATGCGGATCTGTTCACCTCGCTGTCGGCCTTTGCGCCCATCGCGCACCCCACACAATCGGATTGGGGCCGCAAACAACTCAGCGCCTATCTTGGCGATGACGAAGCCGCCTGGGCCGAACATGACGCCACTTTGTTGCTGGGGGAATTTGGCTGGAAGGGCGATTTGCTGGTTGATCAGGGCGCGGACGATCAGTTTCTCGATCTGCTCAAACCCGAAGCGCTGGCCGATATCATGGCGCGCCGCCGTCAACCCGGACAGGTGCGTCTGCAGCAGGGCTATGACCATTCGTATTTCTTCGTAAACAGCTTTGCGCGCGACCATGTGGAATGGCACGCCGAGCGGCTGAATTGAGATGACACAAGGACCAAAGCAAATGACGTTGAGACTGCTTGCCACTGCCTGTCTGATTGCGCTGCCGATAGGTGCGTTTGCCGAAAGCCACATCACCGGCGATGCAGCGGCGGGTGAAAAGGTGTTTCGCAAGTGCAAAGCCTGCCATGCGGTTGGCGAAGGGGCTGAAAACAAGGTCGGGCCGGTGCTGAACGGTGTGGTCGATCGTGCGGTGGCTGCGGGCGAAGGCTTCAAATATTCCAAAGTGCTGATAGCCTTGGGAGAAGGCGGTACGACCTGGACACCCGAAGATCTCGACGCCTTTTTGAAAAAACCACGCGATTACGCCAAAGGCACCAAGATGTCCTTTGCCGGGCTGCGCAAAGACGCGGACCGCGCCAATATCATCGCCTATCTCGCGACCTTTGCAGACGGGGGCGCGTGACAGAAGAATTTCTGCCCAACTTCGATGAGGACGAAGCGGCAGGATGACGTGATATCTGACCCTGAAAGCCGGGCGGATGTCGACCAGACGCGGCACTTATGCCGCACAACCGGGAGGAACTTTGATGAAAAAGCTACTGCTTTTGACGTCCGGGATTGCCCTTTGCGCCGCTACAGCGGGTTTTGCAAATGACGATCTGATGAAACAGATGGAGGATTCCAATCAGTGGGCCATCCAAACGGGCGATTACAAAAACCAACGCTACTCTGAACTGAGCGACATCAACGCCGACAATGTTGGCGATCTGCAAGTGGCATGGACCTTCTCGACCGGCGTTCTGCGCGGGCACGAGGGTTCGCCGCTGGTGATCGGCGACATGATGTATGTGCACACGCCGTTTCCAAATATCGTCTACGCGCTTGATCTGGCCAATGAAGGCAAGATCGTCTGGAAGTACGAACCCAAGCAAGACCCGGACGTCATTCCGGTGATGTGCTGTGACACGGTGAACCGCGGTGTTGCCTATGGCAACGGCAAGATCTTCTTGCATCAGGCGGACACTAAAATTGTCGCGCTGGACGCGATGTCGGGCGATATTGTCTGGACCGCACAGAACGGCGACGCCTCGGTTGGTGAGACCAACACAGCCACTGTGCTGCCGGTCAAAGACAAGATTATTGTCGGCATTTCGGGCGGTGAATTCGGTGTGCGCGGCCATGTGACCGCCTACAACATGGATACAGGCGAGCAGGAATGGCGTGCCTATTCCATGGGTCCTGACAGCGACATTCTGATTGATCCGGTCAATACCACACATCTGGGCACGCCGGTTGGCGAAAACTCGGGCACCAACACCTGGGAAGGTGATCAGTGGATGATCGGTGGTGGCACCACGTGGGGTTGGTATTCGGCCGATATGGACGAAAACCTGTTCTACTACGGGACCGGCAACCCATCCACCTGGAACCCGGCGCAGCGCCCTGGTGACAACCGCTGGTCGATGACCGTTATGGCGCGCGACATCGACACCGGTGTGGCCAAATGGTTCTATCAGATGACCCCGCATGACGAGTGGGATTATGACGGCATCAACGAAATGATCCTGTCAGAGCAGGAGATTGATGGCGTCGAGCGTAAGCTGCTGACCCACTTTGACCGTAACGGTCTGGGTTATACGATGGACCGCGTGTCTGGCGAGCTTCTGGTCGCTGAAAAGTTCGACCCGGTTGTGAACTGGACCTCGGGCGTGGACATGGACAAAAACTCGCCCACTTACGGGCGTCCTGCGGTTGTCGCTCAGTACTCGACCGAGCAGAACGGCGAAGACGTCAACTCGACCGGGATCTGTCCTGCGGCTCTGGGCACCAAAGACCAGCAGCCAGCGGCCTATTCGCCCAAAACCGAGCTGATGTATGTGCCGACAAACCACGTCTGCATGGACTACGAGCCGTTCCGCGTGTCCTACACCGCTGGTCAGCCTTACGTGGGTGCGACACTGGCGATGTACCCGGCCCCTGGCAGCCACGGCGGCATGGGCAATTTCATCGCTTGGGACAACATCAAGGGTGAGATCAAATGGTCCATCCCCGAGCAGTTCTCGGTGTGGTCCGGCGCGCTGGCAACAGCGGGCGACATCGTGTTGTACGGCACGCTCGAGGGTCATCTGAAGGCGGTCAATGCCAAGACGGGGGAAGAGCTTTATAAGTTCAAAACGCCGTCCGGCATCATCGGCAACGTGATGACTTACAAGCATGCTGGCAAACAGTACATCGGCATCCTGTCGGGTGTTGGCGGCTGGGCTGGGATTGGCCTTGCGGCTGGTCTGACGAACCCCAATGACGGTTTGGGTGCTGTGGGTGGCTATGCCGCGCTCAGCGACTATACCGCACTTGGGGGTCAGCTGACTGTGTTCGCCATTCCGGACTGATCGGTGAACGACAAACCAAGACTGTGATGACTGGCGCGGCTTTCGGGTCGCGCCGGTTACCCCTCTGAACAGGTGAGTTTCATGATTCCGAAAAGATTTCTTGTGGCCCTGTGCCTTGCCGGTGCACTGCCGCTGGCCGCAACAGCCCAGGACAACATCGCCGTCGCCTATTCCGAAGACGGCAGATATTTCACCGACGACGACGTCCCCACATTCAACGTGGGCGAAGACGGCGTGGTTGATTGGCTGACATTTTCGGGCTTTCGTCGCTATCACAGCGAATGCCATGTGTGTCACGGCCCCGACGGCGAAGGCTCGACCTATGCGCCTGCCATCAAGAATTCCGCCATTGATATGGACTACTATGACTTTCTCGACGTGGTCACCAATGGGCGCAAGAACGGCAACTCGGTGATGCCTGGATTTGGCGAAAACCGCAATGTGATGTGCTATCTTGATGATATCTATGTCTATCTCAAGGCGCGGGGCACCGACACTGTTGCGCGGGGCCGCCCGGCCAAGAAAGAAGGCAAATCCGCCGTCATTCGCGAGGACGAAGATGCCTGCATGGGCTAATATCACTGCGGCTCTGGCGTTCACTTTTGGGGTCAGTGCCGCGATGGCGCAGACCTCTGATCTGGTGTCCTCCAACGCGCTGCGGGTCTGCGCGGATCCGGCCAACTATCCGATGTCATCAAAGGAACAGCCGGGTTTTGAGAACAAGCTGGCCGATCTGGTCGCGGCCAAGCTCGAGCTGCCGGTGCAATACACCTGGTACCCAATGGCCACCGGCTTCATTCGCAACACGCTGAACGCCAAGCAATGCGATGTTGTGATCGGCTATGCGCAGGGCCACGAGCTGGTGCTCAACACCAACCATTACCTCACCTCGGTCTACACGCTGATCGTGGCGCGTGACGGGGACCTTGCGGGTGTCGAAACCCTGTCGGATCCTGCGATCAAGGGCCGTCGCATTGGCATCATCGCGGGCACCCCGCCTTCGGCGCATCTGGCGCGCAATGGGCTGATCGCGCGGGCCAAGGCCTATAATCTTGTGGTGGATCGACGCCACGAAAGTCCGGTGATCGACATGCTCACCGATCTGGAATCCGGCGACATTGATGCGGCAATTGTCTGGGGTCCGCTTGCCGGTCCGTTGGTCAAATCCGATCATCCCGGGTTGAAAGTGGTGCCGTTGATCAAAGAAACGCTGCCGCCGCGCCTGTTCTACCGCATCACCATGGGGGTGCGCCAAGGCGAAAAGGTCTGGCAACGCAAGCTGAACTCGCTGATCCGGCGCAACAAGGACGAGATCAACGCGCTGTTGGCCGATGCAGGCGTGCCGCTGATTTCGGATTTGGGCACCGAAGTTTTGGACATCTCGCAATGACACGCGCGCTGGCGGTTGCGATCATGCTTCCGCTGGCAGCATTTGCCCAAACCATCGAAGAACCCGCCGATTACCGTATCGATCATTACCGTGGCCCGGTTCCCGGTGCGCTGAGCGGCGGCACGGTGATTGGCCCCGAAGAGGCCTTTGATTTGTGGAAAAGCGGAACTGCGGGTTTTGTCGACGTGCTGCCGCAAGCGCCCAAACCAGCCAACCTGCCCAAGGGCACGATCTGGCGTGACAAGCCGCGCAACAGCATTCCCGGTGCGATCTGGTTGCCCAATGTGGGCTACGGCGCGATTGCGGATGTCACAGCTGATTACTTTCGCGCAGGGCTGAAGGCCGCGACAAACGGTGATACGGCGCATCCGCTGGTGGTTTTTTGCCTGGAAGATTGCTGGATGAGCTGGAACGCTGGCAAACGCGCCATCGAATGGGGATATTCGAACGTGTTTTGGCTGCCCGAGGGCACCGACGGCTGGCAATTGTGGGACTACCCGCTGGAACGGGTGGCCCCAATGCCGGGCCAGCCGCAAGCCAAATAGACCCTAAAACCCTGCGAGATTTTTATGGGCGTGGCTGACCGATCCGCTGGTGTCGGTCATGGTCACATCAACCGAACGGGTCTGGCGCGGCACGGCCAAACCGACGCGCGGGTTCTCGGCCAGCGAAATCGAGCCGGTCATATCAACAAAGCCCGCACCATCCAGATCAATCTCGACGGTTTCGACATAGCGCATCGGTATGAACAGCAGCGAAATCTGGTCCATCTGCATGCCCGAATGGGACGGGTGCGAGATGTCCACATCGACCCGCCCATCGCGCGAGGCCAGATTGCTCAGATTGCCAGCCAGGGTGCCGGGACCACTGTCGGCCACGGAAATCTCCATGCGTCCCAACGTGGCCAGCGCCGCCTCGGGGTCGGTGCCCGGAGGGGCCGCACAGGCGCCGGTGCCAGAGGTTTTCACAAATGTTTCAGCGGCGAAAATCCGCCCGTCCGTCAGCTCGGCCACCACATGCACAGGCGTCGCGCCGTTCACCCGCATTGTGATGTCAAAGTAAAAGCTGGGTTGGGGTTGGTTCAGATCAAACACGGCTGACACTGGCATCGGATTTTCATCCAAAACCAATGTGATCCGCGCCAACTGCCCGCCATCGGGTGCGCGGATCTGCGCGGCCAGATCGGCGCGTGCATCATCCGGTGTGCGATAGGGCGAGTCGATGGCAATGAACCGGCTGCCATCCAGAATGGTGCGCTCACCAAACAGCTCGGCCCGCACCGATTCCCAAGCCTCGGACGCGGCCAGCCCCGGCAATGCGGTTGAGCATACCAGCGCGGCGGCAATTGCAAAATGTTTCAAGGTCTCTCTCCCATCACGCATGCGCCACAGACGCCTGGCCTGTCGCATATCTGCGGTGCTTCTATCACATTTGCGCGCTTTGTGTCGACAAACATGCATGCGGGGTTCATCCATCGCACCCCGCGATTTTGGTGCCGTTTTGCGGTTCGGTTCAGCTTTCGGGTGCGCCGAATTTGTCTTTCAACGCCTCCAGCCCCGCCTCATAAACGGCGGTCACGGCGGCAATGGCGGCTGCATCGTTCAGCTCTTCGGGCGGATCATTGTTTGGATACCCGCGATAAAATGCGCCGCGCCATTCGATCAAGGCACCACCCCCGTCGCGTGGTTTGACGGTCAGGTGAGACGAGTAGTTTGTCACTGGCAAAACCTCGACCGCAACGTCGGTAATGCGGTAAGAATAGCTCATCTTGGTGTCGCTGTATTTGTACAGAATTTCGCTGATGCTCGGCCCGTCGGCGGCTCCCAGGGTCAGCACCCGCGTGGCGTCGATCGCATTGCCGTTTTCGCCTTTGGTGTCGTGAACCGCCGGATGCCAGGACATGTCCTGAAAATTACCAATCGCCGCCCAGACCGTTGCCGGATCGGCGCTGACCTCGGTTGTGACCGTTATCTTTTGGCGCGTTGGGCCATGAGCCAGCACCAGTGTAGGTGCCACCACGGCCAGCGCCATGACGGTCATGAACATACGTTTATTCATCATTTGTCTCCCTTATTAGAGCCTGTTTTTGGGTATCATTCAGACCATAAGCCCCGTGGCAAAGAGGTGGGGTGTACAGCAACGCCCGTTCTTAGGTTTTAAGAGTCGCGCTTGATGTTGCGGCTGCTAGGGTGGATCAGGCAACCCGGCCAAAAGTATCGGTTCACGCCGGCCCCGCACCTTGGGACAGTGTTGCATGGCAGTGCGCGTCAAAACCGGGCGCGCCGAAGGCATCAGGGGGAAAACAGTGTTAAGATGGTTTGCCATGACCGCGTTGATGCTGGTGCTGTCCGCAGGAGCGGTGCGCGCGATTGACGTCAAGGCGGCGGTGTTGCGCATCGATTATCCGGTGTTGCTGCCGATCAGCCGCTATGACCTGCCGCCCTCTGACCTGGGATTTGGTGGCGCGGCATTGGCGGACGAAGACAATGGCACCACCGGCACATTCCTGGGCCACACTTACGAAACAAGCGTCATCGCCGCCGCGCCCGATCAAGCCGACGCCGCACTTGAGCAGATCCTGAACAACGGCATCGCTTTGATCGTGATCCAGGCCCGGCGCGAAGATTTGCTGCGTCTGAGCGATCGGGGGGCACAGGCCGGGGCCCTGGTGTTCAATGCGCGTGCGCCTGACACTGCGCTGCGCGACGGCGACTGTCGCGCCAACCTGCTGCATATCGCGCCCAGCCATGGCATGATGGCCGACGCTGTGGCGCAGTTTGCGGTTTGGAAGAAATGGCGCAAATGGTTCCTGATCGCAGGCTCCAACCCGCAGGATCAGGCTTTGGCAGATGCCTATCGCCACGCAGCGCGCAAATTCGGCGCCACGATCAGCGAAGAGCGGGTTTTTGAGGACACCGGCGGGTCGCGGCGCACGGATTCGGGCCATGTTCTGGTGCAGCGCCTGTTGCCCACGTTCAGCCAGGGCGCAAAGGCCCATGATGTGGTGATCGCCGCCGATGAGACCGACTATTTCGCGCGCTACCTCAGCTATCATCTGTGGACACCGCGCCCGGTGATGGGATCGGGCGGGCTGGTGCCCACGCCCTTTCACGGCGCGCACGAGGCCTGGGGCGCAACCCAGTTTCACACCCGCTTCGAGGCGCTGACCGGACGCTATGCCAAGCCCGAGGATTACAACGTCTGGCTGGCTCTTCGCGTGATCGGCGAGGCTGTGACCCGTGCCAACACAGCTGACCCGACCGGCGTGCGCGACTATGCGATATCTGATGCCTTTGAGTTGGCCGCCTTCAAAGGCCAAAAGGTGACCTTTCGCAATTGGAACGGGCAGTTGCGCCAACCGATCCTGCTCTATGATGGGTCGATCACCGTCAGCGTCAGCCCGCAAGACGGATTTTTGCATCGTGTGTCACCGCTGGATTCGATGGGGCTTGATCGTCCTGAATCGGCCTGTCGCGCTTTTGATTGAACGGAGAACCGGATGAAACGTGCCCTTTTGACCGCAGCGATGGCCCTTTTGATCGCCAGTCCGACCCTTGCTGGAACCGCGTTTATCTCGAACGAACGCGGCAACACGATCACGGTGGTCAACACCGACACATGGCAGGTCGAGACCGAGTTTTTTGCCGGCAACCGGCCGCGCGGCATCACCGTCAGCGCGGATAAAACCAAGATCTATGTCTGTGCCTCTGATGACAATCTGGTGCGGGTTTTTGATGCTAAGACCTATGAGGAATTGCCCAGCCTGCCCTCGGGGCCTGACCCCGAGCTGTTCGTGCTCGAACCCTCCGGCACCCGGCTTTACATCGCCAACGAGGACGACAATCTGGTCACTGTGACCGACACGCAAACCCGCCGCGTTCTGGCCGAAGTGCCGGTGGGCGTGGAACCCGAAGGCATGGCGATCAGCCCAAACGCGAAATTCGTCGTCAACACGTCTGAAACCACGAATATGGCGCATTTCATTTCCACCGAGGACTACAAGATCAAGCACAATGTGCTGGTGGATCAGCGCCCGCGCTATGCGGTTTACACCGACGACGGCACGCGGCTGTTTGTCACCTCGGAAATTGGCGGCACAGTCACAGCGATGGATATCGCGCCCGACGGCACACCAACGGTGGTGGGCAAGATCACCTTTGAAGTGCCCGGCGTGTTGCCGGAATGGCTGCAACCGGTGGGCGCAAAGATCACTGCCGATGGCACCCGGCTGTTCGTGGCACTGGGGCCGGCCAACCGGGTCGCGGTGATCGACGCGCAAAGCCTTGAAGTGCTGCGCTATATTCTGGTCGGGCAGCGGGTCTGGCAATTGGGATTCACGCCGGATCAGAAATACTTGCTGACGACAAATGGCAATTCCAACGACATCACTGTGATCGACGTGGCCGCAGAAAAAGCGTTGCGCTCGATCCAAGTGGGCCAACAGCCCTGGGGCGTGGTCGCAATTGATTAAGGGAGAGATCACATGAAACACGTTATCTATGCAGCGCTTTTTGCCGCTTTTGCCGCGCCTGTGGCGAGCGCGCCGTTGTGCACCGATCTGGGGTTTGCCGGGTTGTTGGCCAAGTGCAACCGGGGCGAGACAATTGCGCTGACCCTGGCGTCGGGCCAACCCTTGGGCGCGGATGTCACCCTGCAATCGGGGGCCTATTACAAGCTGGTGATCACGGCGGATGGGTCGGCCGAGCTGGGGCTGGAAGGTCCGGGGTTTTTCCGCGCGATCTGGATGAACGAAATCGTCATCAACGACATCGAAATCCGCCCCATGGCTGTCGACTCGTTTGAATTTGACGATGCTGGCTCGGCGGAATTGTCTTTCATTGCGATCAAACCGGGGCGTCACGTGCTGCGCATTCCGGGCTCGACAGGGGGCGCGCAATCGATGACGGTGACGATCCAATAGGCCTTGGGTCGGCGCACAAAGGAAAAGTGAATGCAACTTGAGCAGGTGACAGACAATGCCTGTTGGATCGGATCAGACCTGATCGGCGACAAAAGCTGGCTGTTCACGCTCGGCCAAGGTGAAATTGCCGGGTTGAAACGGATGGCGGACACCGTGCGCCCAAAGCTGGAGGGTGACGCCAACGCCTTGTTGGCCCTGCCCACAGACCAGTTTGATCTGGGCCCGTTCGGCGACACTCTCCAGCAGGTCTATGCTCAGCTTAAATTGGGTCTGGGCGTCGCCTTGGTACGTGGCCTGCCGCTTGATCAACTTGATCCGCTGGATGCGGCGATCATCTATTGGGCGGTGGGTTTGCATCTGGGCACGGCGACGCCGAACAACCCCGAGGGCGACGTGTTTGGCCATATCACTGACCTTGGCAAAACCCAAAAGGACGCCAACAGCCGGGGCTATCAAACCCGCGAGCTGATGGATTACCATTGCGATCAGTGCGATATTGTCGGGCTGCTGTGTCTGCGCACGGCAAAATCTGGCGGGGTTTCAATGGTCTCAAGCTCGGTTGCGATGTATAACACGCTGCTGTCGCGCCACCCAGAGTACGCGACCGCCCTGACCGCGCCGCTGTGCTGGAGCAAGATGGGCGAGCATGCAAAAGGCGACACGCCCTATTATCAAAGCCCGGTGTTCAACTTCTTTGGCGGCCAGATCTGCACGTCGTTTGGGCCAAAACACATCGAAAAAGGCCACGCATTGCCCGAAACGCCACGGCTTAGCGATCTGCAACGCGACGCCATCCGCACCGCCGAAGAAATTGCCCATGAACAGCGCTTTGAGATGGTTCTGGAACGCGGCGATATGCAGTTTGCCAACAATTACGTGACCCTGCACACGCGCTCGCAATACGAGGATCACGCCGCGCCGGACCAAAAGCGGCTGTTGTGGCGGCTGTGGTTGATGCGCCCGGATCTGCGCCCGCGCACGGCCTACTCCCAGCAATTTCAGGACGGTGTCGCGCTGGGGTCAGGGCACAGACAGATCAGGGTCTAGTATTTGTAAGGCGTGATCTGATCCGCCGACAACGCATAGCCGATTTCAGCCAATTGCGTCACCAATGCCGAGGTGCCAAACATTCCCGTCACATTGACCGGCTCGTACAGGCCTTTGCTGTCGTAGGGTTCGTTGGTGGTGACAAAAACCAGCTGATTGGCGGGCGGTGGCGGCACATGCACGCAAGCCCCGACAAAAGGCACCAGAATAAACGCCGTCACGCCGTTCCCGGAATAGTCGATCGGCACGATAAAGCCGGGAATACGAACGATTTGCCCGTTCCAATCGGTGCGAACGCCACTAGAGGCCGGCTGTTGGCTGAACAAATCCGTGCGCTCGTGATCGACCAGCCCTTGCAGAACCTGGGGAATGGCCGTTTCGCCTTCGGGCAAAAGATCAGACCAATCCAGATCAACAAACGCTTCGGCGCGGGCGCTATGGGGAAGTGCAGCACAGGCGGCAAGCGCTGTCAGGACGTGGCGGCGGAGCAGCAGCGTCACCACACATAGACCTCCATCTGGTCCGCCGCGAGGGTATAGCCGGTCTGGGCAATGTCGGTTGATTGCATCTGGTTGCTCATGCGCCCGGTCACCCACACTGGATCCCACAGATCGTCGCCGGGCCAGGGATTGGGTGTGGTCACAAAAACCAGCTGGTTGGGTGGCGGTGGCGGCGTGTGGATGCAGGCGCCGACATAGGGCACCAGAACAAAACTGCGCACGCCATCGGCCGACATGTCGATCGGGATGATAAAGCCGGGCATTTTGATATAGGCGCCATCCAGCGCGCCGTTCAGCTTGGTCGCATTTTCGTCAAACACCGGTTGCCACGAGTCGTTCAGCACGTCGATTTCGCCCTCGGCGATGATCTCGGAATAGGGCACCCCGGGCGGGATCAGATCATCCCAGGTGATTTCGCGCGCAGCATTGGCGCGCACAACATGCGGCAGCAAGGCACAAGAAACAGCTGATGTGATCAAGGCGCGGCGCGAAACTGTCATATCGATTCCCATCCCAATTAGGTGCGCACCATCATACCATCGGCAAGCGAAAGGCGATAGGCCCGCAGCGCCGGCAGCACGCTCACAATTACGCCAGCGGCGACAACGCCTAGCAGCACCCAGATCTCGCGCAGGGCAGGCGGCTCAATTGGCAACCACAGCCCAAAGGCGCTGTCGATCGCCGGTTGCGCAAAGATCAGGCCGACATAAAGCAAAACCATGCCCAGCAATGCGCCAATGGTCGACATCACTGCGGCCTCGATCACCAGCATCGCGATGATCACCCGCGGCCGCGCGCCCATGGCGCGAAAGATCGCCATTTCGCGGCGTCTTTCGTTCAGGCTGGAAAAAATTGTCGCCATCAAGCCGATCAACGCGGTCACCACAACCATGGCCGACACCGCCAACAGGGCGACCTCTGCCAGCCCGACAATCTGCCATAGCTCTTGCAGGGCGACGCCGGGCAAAATCGCCAAAAGCGGCTCTTCTGGATAGGTGTTGATGGCACGTTGCAGCCCAAACACCCGCAGCCGGTTTTCAACGCCAACCAGGGCGGCGGTCACGGCTTTTGGTGTCAGCTCCATCTGACGCAGCACCTCAGCCGGGGTGGATTGGCCGGGAATTTGCGCGCCACTGCGCCAATCCACATGGATCGCCTCGATCGCTTGCAGGCTGACAATCACCGTGCGATCCACTGGCGTTCCGGTCTTTTCCAGAATGCCCGAGACGCGAAACGGCTGATCATCGTGTTCGGTGAATGATGCCAACCCATGCGCCACCACAATCGGATCGCCCACCTTATATCCCAGCGTCGCGGCCACATCGGCGCCGATCACTGTGTCGAACAAATCGGACAACAGCGCGCCGTCGCGGATCACCAAAGATTGCCCGGACCGATACTTGTAACGTTCGAAAAACGCCGATGTCGTGCCCATCACGCGAAACTGGCGATGGCTGTCGCCCAGCGAAATCGGCACGATCCAGTCCACCTCGCGGCGGTTGGCGATGTCGGTGTAGCTTTCCCAGCTGAGGTTGTTGGTGGCATTGCCGATGCGGAACACCGAATAGAGCAACAATTGCACCGAGCCCGAGCGCGCGCCGACAATCAGGTCGGTCCCTGAAATCGTATCGGCAAAGCTGGCCTTGGCGCCGGTGCGCACTTTTTCAACGCCCAAAAACAGCGCCACCGACAGTGAGATCGCCAAGATCGTCATGCCCACTGTCAGCGCACGGGCCCGCAGCGACGCAATCGCCAGACGCACGATCATGCCACGGCCCCTTCAGGCGGCGCAATGTCAGACATTTTGACGACGCGGTCGAAATGATCACCAAGGCGCGCATCATGACTGACCATCAACAAGGCCGTGGCATTGGCGCGCGATTGGGTGAACAGCAAATCCAGAAAGGTGGCTTGGGTGGCGGCGTCCAGCGCCGACGTCGGTTCGTCCGCGATGATCAAGGGTGGTTGGCCAATCAGCGCGCGCGCGGCCGCGACCCGTTGTTGCTGGCCCACGCTTAGGGTGCCGGCGCGAGCGGTGGTCAGTTCGGGCGCCAAGCCCAGGGTTTGAATGAGCTGGCGCGCAGTTTCCTTGGGGCGGGCCACCCGCGCGCGGCGATCCGGGGCAAAGCGCAGGGGCAAAAGGATATTGTCGAGCACGCTGCCAAAAGGGAGCAGATTGAACTGCTGGAAAATCACGCCGATTTGTTCGGCGCGAAACCTGTCGCGCGCTGCGGCAGAAAGGCCCGCAAGGTCGGTGCCTTGCACGCTCACCACCCCATTTTGCGCAACCAGAGTGCCGCAAATCAGCGACAACAGGGTTGATTTGCCCGACCCGCTTTCGCCCAGCAGCAACACCGTTTCGCCCGCCGCCATGGTGAATTTGGGCACCTGCAATGCAAACGAGGTCCGCCCGGGCCAGTTGAATCCGACCCCTTCAAGCGACAGCACAGGTGCTTTGTCGATCAAACCAACGTTCCTGGCGTTCAGAACATCGCGCTGAGATCAAGGGTTGGCGCGTCGCGCATGACCTCAAAGGCGTTGGCACCGCGATCGGAAATCACCTGCACCTCAAGTTCCAAGGCGTTTTCGAACGTCTCAAAATAGGCGAAAGTGATCGTGGTTAAAGCGGTCGGATCGGCGCAGTCGAGACGGTATTCGGCGTGAAATTCCGTGTGCCCGGCCGCGTCTTCGGCTTCGTCATGGGCATGTTCATCGTGCCCGTCTTCTTCATGAGCATGTTCGTCGTGCGCGTGTTCTTCATGCCCGCCTTCTTCATGAGCATGTTCGTCATGTGCGTGCTCGTCGTGATCCGAGGCTTTGGCGTCGTCATGGCCGTGGTCTTCGTGCGCGTGCTCGTCGTGGTGATCTTCTGCTTCGCTCTCCAATTCGGCGCTGGCGCGCACCACGCTGCATCCGGCGGCGGCAGGCACAACAAACAGATCAAGCGGACGGGCCAGAACAGCGACCGCCGCGTCAACAGCGGCGCGGTCCTCGGCGCTTTCGGCACCGTATTCGAACCCAACAATATCGGCCCCTGGCGCGTGCAGCTCCATCGCGATTTCGTTGCCGCTGATGGCGATATCGAGTTGGCCAACACCGTGTTCATGCGCCTCCAGCTGGCGTTGATCCTCGGCAAAAACCGGGGCGGCCACGCAGGCGGCAGCAAAAAGAAAAGGCAGTTTTTTCATGTTCGTCGTCCCTGTTGTAACTGATCCTGGCCGAATGCGCCCCAGACCACCGCTTTCATGGCACTCTGAGATATCGATCGAACAGATGTTACTTTATAACATATGCAGAGACAAGCCACCCTTCCCGCGAAATCGGCAGATCAATGGGATCGCTGCGCATCCGGGGGCCGGTGCGAAAGTCTTGTTGTCAAATAAAAATGCCATTGTAATCTGATCATCTAGAACATCTGGGAGGATAAAAATGTTCAGGCAGACACTGATGAGCGCAATTTGCATCTCTGCGTTGGGGAGCGGTGCATTTGCACAGGAAAAGATGCGCATTTCGCTTCAATTGCCGTTGACCAGCCATCTTGGCGAAAACCTGGTGCTGTTTGAAAAAGAGGTCGAGGCCCGCACGGGTGGTGCCATCGACGTTGAAATCTATGACAGCGCAACCCTTTATAAAGACAAGGAAGTTCCTTCGGCTGTTGGGTCGGGTTCGATCGAGGCCGGGGTGGCATCTTTGACGCGTTATGTCGGCGATGTGCCTGCGGTTGATGTGTTTTACATGCCATTTTTGTTCAACACCGAGGAAAAAGTGCGCTCTGCCGTGGCCGAAGGATCGCCTGTGCGCACCCTGCTCGAGGCTGAAATCGCCAAGACCGGCGGCAGCGTTTTGTACTGGCAGGCTTATGGCGGCGCGATCTTGTTGTCACAGGACGGACCGATCCGCACACCGCAAGACATGGTCGGCAAAAAGGCGCGGGTCTTTGGCAAAACGCTGGGCGATTTCGTCAGCGCTGCGGGTGGTGCGCCAACGATGATTTCCGGCTCCGAGCAATATCTGGCCTATCAGCGCGGCACCGTTGACGTCGGCATGACCGGTGTGTCGGGCGTGAAATCGCGCAAGTTGTGGGAGGTGATGGACACGATCACCAAGACCAACCATGCCGACATCGAATTTGTGGTGGTGGTTAACAATGACTGGTGGGCGAGCCTGGCCAGCGACATCCAGGGCCACATCCGCGCGGCGGCCAAAGTGGCGCAAGATGACGTGCGCGACCGCATGACCCAGATCGAGGCCGATGCCTATGCTGCGGCGGAAGCCAACGGGATGACTGTTGTCGAACTGACCGAGGCCGAGCTTGCCGCGTGGCAAACCGTCGCCCAACCCGTGATTGACGGCTATCTTGAAGCCACCGGCGACACCGGCAAGCAGATCCTTGAGGCGCTTGGCGTCAGCAGCGGTTCCTGAGAAGGATGGCGATGAAACGGAACGCGGGCGGTCTTTGGACCGTCCGCAGTGTGTGCCCATGACGTTGATCAGCCGAATGTCATGGCTTGCCAGCACCATCGGTGCCATCCTGCTGGCCGCCACTGGCGTGATGCTCACCTACGAGGTTATCGCGCGCTATTTCTTCATTCGCCCGACCATCTGGGCGGCGGAACTCAGCCAGCTTTGCCTAATCTGGGGCTGTTTGCTGGCGATGGCGCATCTGCTTACGATGCGCCGCCACATCACCGTTAATGCGGTCACATCGCTGCTGCCCTTTGGCGCGCAAAAACTCTGTGCCTTCATCGCGCTGCTTGTGGTCATCGTGTTTTCCGCGATTGTCGCGTTTTGGGGCTATGATATTTTTCACGACAGTTTTGTGCGCGGGCGCCTGACGGGATCTCTGCTGAATTATCCGCTATGGATCGCCGAGGCTTCGGTTCCGGTGGGCTTTGGTCTGTTGACCTTGCAGGGCATCGTCGAGCTGATCCGACTGCGCGGCTCTGAAACCGCCAGCCTTGGGGCGAGTCACGAATGACCGTTGTACTGATCCTGATCACGCTTTTTATCCTGCTGCTTTTAGGCGTGCCTGTGGCCTTTGCGCTGGGGGGCATGGGGCTGGGGATGCTGCTTTTGGGCGGGTTCTCTCCGCTGATGGCGCCGCAATCCATTTTGTCCACGCTGGATGGGTTCATCCTGCTGGCCGTGCCGCTGTTTTTGTTGATGTCCAATCTGCTGCTCAAGGGCGGCGTCGGGCGTGATCTGTTTGCCGCAGTGCAGGCCTGGGTCGGGCATTGGCCGGGCGGGCTGGCGGTGGCGACGATTATCAGCTGTGGTCTGTTCGCGGCGATCTCGGGCTCGTCGGTGGCAACAGCAGCCACCATCGGCACCGTGGCCATCCCCGAGATGATCAACCGTGGCTATGAAAAACGCTTTGTTTACGGACTGTTGGCCGCCGGGGGCACTCTGGGCATTCTGATCCCGCCGTCGATCCCGATGATCGTCTATGGTTTTGTCACTGAACAATCGGTCATCGCGCTGTTTCTTGCAGGCATTGGGCCGGGGCTGGTGCTGGTGTCGCTGTTCATCGTGTTTGCCATGCTGCATGCGCGCCTGTCTGGCAATTTCGACGATGTGCCCAAGGCCAGCACCGCCGAGCGGATGGCCGCGTCCAAACGCGCGCTGCCGTCGGTTGCACTTGCGATATTGGTCATAGTTGGGCTCTACTCCGGCGCTTTCACCCCGCCCGAGGCCGCAGCGGTGGGCTGCGCCGCAGCGTTGCTGATCACAACGCTTTGGTTGCGCACGCTAACATGGGCCAACCTGTGGGAAGCAATCCGCGAGTCCGCGATTACGACGGCGGCGATCCTGTTGATTGTCGCCGGTGCCAAAGTGTTCGGCAAAGCCATCGCGCTCTACCGCATCCCCCAGGATATTTCGGCGTTTCTGGCGCAAACCATCGATGGGCCGTTGCAGTTCATTCTGGTGGTGTCGGTCGTTCTGTTGCTGATGGGGCTGGTGTTCGAGGCCCTGTCGATGATCCTGATTATGACGCCGGTTCTGTTGCCTGCCGCGCTGGGGCTGGGGTTTGATCCGATCTGGTTTGGGATTTACATGGTGATCATGGTCGAATGTGCGTTGATCACGCCGCCTGTTGGGTTGAACCTCTATGTGATCCAATCGGTGGCGCGCGCCAGTCTGGGCGATGTGGCACGCGGGGTCTGGCCATTTCTGGTGCTGATGCTTATGACCGTGGGCATCTTATACGCTTTCCCGGATCTCGCGTTGTATATCCCGTTCAAATGGTGACGAATTGACCCAAGCCCTGCGTGCCCTGCTGGAACAGGATGCCTGCCACATCATGCCTTGCTGTTTCGATGCGCTTTCGGCCAAGCTGATTGCGCAGGAAGGCTTTGGCGTGACGTTTATGTCGGGCTTTGCGGCCTCGGCCAGTCGGGTTGGCCTGCCGGATCTGGGCTTGATGAGCTATAGCGAAGTGCTGGATCAGGCGCGCAACATCACCGATGCGGTGCGCATTCCGCTGATCGGTGATGCCGATACCGGCTATGGCAATGCGATGAATGTGCGCCGCACCGTGGCGGGCTTTGCCAAGGCCGGCTGCGAGGCGATCATGATCGAGGATCAGCTGGCGCCGAAACGCTGTGGACACACCCGTGGCAAGGCAGTGGTGGCGCGCGACGAGGCGTTTGATCGCATTCGTGCGGCGGTTGATGAACGCGACGCGCTGCGCGAACGCGGCGGCGACATTCTGATCCTGGCGCGCACCGATGCCCGTCACGAACATGGTCTGGCCGAGGCGATCAGCCGTGCCGAAAAATTTGCCGAGCTGGGCGCGGATATTCTGTTTGTCGAAGCCCCCGTTTCCGAGGCCGAAATGCGCGAGGTGTGCGCGTCGCTGCCCGGCCCGAAAATGGCCAATACGGTTGAGGGCGGCGACAGTCCCGAACTGCCCATCGAGGTGCTGCACGACATTGGCTATTCATTGGCGGCCTATCCGCTGACGTTGATGGCATCGGCGATGCAAGCCATGGTGATGACCCTGCGCGCGATGCGCGGTGGCAACGCGTCTGATTTGATGGACTTCACCGAATTGCGCGACCGCATCGGCTTTGACGCCTATTATCAAGCGTCCGCAAACTATGCCTCGTCCCGGCGCGACGAAAGCTGACCTATCGCAGGTTTGACAGCTTATTAAGCACGAACAGCAACCCAATACTGACGCCGGTGATGGCCAGCAACGGCCACCCGAACCCGCCGCTTAGATCCGACAGAACTCCAAAACTGACCGGGCCAAGAACGCCGCCAATCTCGGCGGCGGTAAAGAATAATCCACCAGCCAAACCCAACCGTTCGGGCGGCACATCCGGGGTCTCCATCAGCATCAGGATCGCAATCGTCATCATCGCCCCGCGCGCGACGCCTTGCATGAAAAGACCCGTCGCCAGTGCGGGCCAAAGTGCAAAATGCAACAGCACGCTGGCGCCCAGGGTGCATAAAAACAGCGCGCCCATGATCTGCATCCGCCGATCCGGGGTGGCCCATCGCGGCACGATCACAGCGGCGATCACCCCCACCGATGACGGAATGGCCGCCCAATACCCCGCCGACACCGGGCTGAGGCCATGCGCGCGCAGCAGTTCAGGCAGCCAGTTGTTCATGGCGTGGTTGATGAAAAAGATCCCGATGCTCATCACCAACAACAGACGCACGGCAGGCACCGCCAAAATCTCGCTGAAGGCGGCCAAATTGAACTTCTTGCCGCCCTCGCCCTCGCTCAGGTTGGGGGCAAAACGGCGCGACGACAGGATCAGCCAGATCACCCCGCTGGCGGCCACAAGTGCCGCATAGATCAGCATGACAGTGCGCCAGTTGTTGTCGGCCAGTGGCATCAAAACACTGTTGGTCAGCGCCAGCGCCACGATCCCGCCCAGATAGGGACCGGTCACATAGAGCCCCATGGCATTGCCGCGTTGTGGGCCTTGAAACAGCCCGGTGATCATTTTTGGCGCCCCGACCGAAATCATCGGCCCGCCGGCGCCAAAGGCTGCAACCGCCAGCAACAATTGCACCGGTGTGTCGGCCACGCTGCGGGCCAGACCCGAGCTGGCCATGATCAAACAGGCCAAAAACAGCATCCAGCGTGCGCCAAAGCGATCAAGCAGCACACCGCACGGGATCGCGGCAAAAATGTAGGTCAGCGGCCAGGCACCCAGGATCGCGCCCATCGTTGCATTGCCAACCCCCAACTCGGCGCTGATCTGGCCCACCAGTGGCGCCATTGACGCCACCGTCATCCCGAAGGAAAAATAGATCAACCAAACGCCGCCCAGAACCAGCCAGCGGCCAGAGGCTTTTGGGGTCTCTTGGGTCAGCGGGGCGGTCATTGGTTCAATAACTGCGCGGCATCCCCAGAACGTGCTGGCCCAGATAGCCAAGGATCATGTTCTTTGAAATCGGCGCGGTCTGGTACAGACGTGCCTCGCGCCATTTGCGCTCGATCCCGTACTCGCGCGCGAAGGCAAAACCACCGTAAACCTGCATGCAGACCTCGGCCGCGTTCCACGACGCATCGGCGGCCAGCAATTTGGCCATGTTGGCCTCGGCAGCGGCCTTTTGGCCGGCATCGAACATTGCCGCGGCTTTGCGCACCATCAGCTCGGCGGCTTGCGCCTGGGCATAGGCCTGAGCAATCGGAAACTGGATGCCCTGATTGGCCCCGATGGGCCCGCCGAACACCTTGCGTTCGTTGGCGTATTCCGCCGCCTTGCGGATGAAAAACTTGGCGTCGCCAATGCATTCGGACGCGATCAGAATGCGTTCGGCGTTCATGCTGTCGACGATATATTTAAAGCCTTTGCCCTCTTGCCCCACCAGCGTATCGGCGGGGATTTGCAGGTTGTCGATGAACACTTCGCAAGTGTTGTGATTGATCATCGCGTCGATCTTGCGCAGCTCGAGCCCATTGCCAAGGGCCGCGCGCATGTCGATCAAAAACACCGACATCCCGTCCGATCGTTTGGTGACCTCTGCCGCCGGTGTGGTGCGCGCCAAAAGCAGCATCAGATCGGACTCAAACGCCCGGCTGGTCCAGACCTTTTGCCCGTTGACCACATAGGCGTCGTTGCCGCGCTTTTCGGCGCGGGTCTTTAACTGCGTCGTGTCGCTGCCGGTGGTGGGCTCGGTTACTCCAAAAGCCTGCAAGCGCAGTTCACCGCTGGCAATTTTTGGCAGATAGGCCTGTTTTTGGGCGTCCGAGCCATGTTTCAGCACGGTGCCCATCGTGTACATTTGCGCGTGGCAGGCGGCGGCATTGCAGCCGCGCTCGTGGATCGTTTCAAGCACCGCGCAAGCCGCCGATAAGGGCAGCCCGGAACCGCCGAACTCTTCCGGGATCAACGCGCCCAGAAAGCCGGATTGGGTCAGAGTTTTGACGAACTCCGCTGGGTATTCATCGGCTTTGTCGCAGGTGTTCCAATAGGCATTGGGGAAGTCATCGCACAGCTTTGCAACAGCGTCGCGAATGTCACCCCAGTCTTGGCTGACCGGGATCGAAAGGGTGTCGGCGTCTATCGCATTCATCGTCGCATCCTTTGGGTTTACAGTGCGCCCGCATCACGCAGGGCCGCAATTCTGTCGGCGGAAATGCCAAACTGGGCCAGTACGTCATCGGTATGTGCGCCAGCTTCGGGCACCGCCGAGCGCAGCGTTGCGGGTGTGCGCGACAGGGTCATCGGTTGCGCCACCAGCGCCACGTTCCCGCGCACCGGATGGGTCACGGTTTGGGCCACCTGCAAATGTTTGACCTGCGGGTCGTCAAAAACCTGATCCATGCTGTAAATCGGGCCGGCAGGCACGCCAACGCTGTCCAGCGTCGCAATCCAGTCGGCGCTGGTGCGGGTGGCAAAGATCGGGCGCAGGAAGGCCCAGATCTCGTCGCGGTGGGCTGTGCGTTCGGCAATGCCGATGTATTTAGGGTTCTCGCCCCATTCTGAATGACCCAGAACAGTGCACAGCGCGCGCCATTGGCCATCACCGCCAACCCCAAGATTGATGTGCCCGTCGCTGGTGGGAACCACGCCCATCGGAGTGACGGTGGGGTGATCATTGCCGGCTGGTTCTGGCACTTCGTCGTCCATCAGATAGCGCGCGGCCTGAAAATCCATCATTGCGATCTGCGCCTGCAACAGCGAGGTTTGCACCCATTGCCCTTTGCCAGATTGCGCCCGTTCCTCAAGCGCAACCAGAATGCCTGTGGCTGCATAAAGCCCCGACGCCAGATCCGCGACAGCAGTGCCGGTGCGCGTTGGCGGCCCGCCGGCAAAGCCAGTGACGCCCATCAGCCCGCCCATGCCTTGGGCAATCTGGTCGAACCCGGCCTTGTCAGCGTAGGGGCCGTCCTGGCCAAAGCCCGAAATCGACGCAAGGATGATGGCGGGGTTCACGGCGCTGAGAGCTGCGTAATCAAGGCCGAGGCGGGTTTTGACATTGGGGCGGAAATTCTCGACCACCACATCGGCCTGTGCGGCCATCTCCAGCAGCAGCGCTTTGCCCTCGGGGTGCTTGAGGTTCAGCGTGATCGAGCGTTTGTTGCGGTGCAGGTTTTGCATGTCCGAGCCATGGCGGCTGCCGGACACGCCGGCATTTGCATCCAGACCTTCGGGCGCGTCGATCTTGATCACATCAGCGCCGAAATCCGCCAACACCCGGCAGCATTGTGGCCCCGCGCGCACCCGCGTCAGATCCAGAACCGTGAGATGACCCAGCGCGCTCATGCCGGTGGCCCTGCGTTGAAGGGTGCCAGTTCGGCGCCATTGGTGCCATCTGCCTTGATGAACCAATCGCCCAGCGTGCTGGAGGTCACAAACACCGTGTCATCGCGTGCCATCAACATATCCAGCGCCTTTTCAAAGTAATAGGCCACATGCGGCACTCCTATGATATGGGGATGCAGGGCCAGTGTCAGCACCCGCGGGTTGTGTGCGCTTTCGCGTTCAAAAACGCTGATCGTGGCCTCAAGCCGTTTGAGCATCTCATCGCTCGAACTTTGCTGGATCGCATAGATCGGCACATCGTTCAGCTCAAAGGTATAGGGCAGGGCCACCATCGGTCCGTGTTTTGTGCGCATCCAGCAGGGCAGATCATCCAGCACCCAATCGTGCAGAAACTCGACGCCTTGGGCTTTCAGGATATCGGGCGTGTCGATGCTTTCGCCCAAACCCGGCCCCAACCATGCGCGGGTTTGCTGGCCGGTGGCGCGGTGAAGCCGGTCCAGACATTTGCGGATCACAGCGCCTTCGTCATCGGCCTGTTTCAGCGATTGCTGGAACCAGCCGTGGCCAACCATTTCCCACTTTGCCTGCACAATCGCGTCCGACAGGGTGGGGTACACATCGCAGACCTGCGCGTTCATAAACGCCGAGGCGGGCAGGGCGCGGTCGTTGGTCATCTTCATGATCCGGGGCATGCCGACGCGCATACCGTATTCGACCCAGGAATAATTGGGAATGTCCGGTGGTTGCGGCGTAGCGCCATGCGGAGCCGGAATAATCCCGCGCGGCATCGGGCGATCAAAGGGCCAGTATTCGACGTTCATCACCAGATGAACCATGATCGGCTTGCCCTCCAGCGGTTCCAGACGGGGCTGGGCCGAGGCCATCTGATAGGGAATTCGCGGGTTGGGCCACATCAGGGCTCGCCTCCTTCAAAACTCAAACCGGGTAACACTCAAACCGGGCTCAGTTGGTGTGCAAACGCATCGCGCCCGCAGACCAGAACAGCCGCAGTTTCGATCCCGGTGTGGCCTGTGTATCAAGATCATCCACAACGCGCGACACCAGTGTTTGACCCTCGCCCACCGCGATCATATGCGATGTTGTCAGGCCCAGATATACGGCTTCGGTATAGGTGCCTCGCAGCGAATGGCCCGGTTGTGCGCCCGCCGTGCCGTCCAGATCCATGCGCGTCAGCTCTGATCGGATCGACACAGACACCGCATCGCCCAGGCCTACGGTTTGGCCGCGCGCATCGACCTTGACGGTTTCGCTGCCGCCAATATCGACCGTGACCCGGTCGTCTGTGATATCCACAACCCGACCGGACAGCATATTGTTTTCGCCGACAAATTCGGCGGTAAAGCGGCGCACAGGTGCGCGATAAATCTGCCGCGCGGCGCCGTGCTCCATCAGCTCACCATCCGCGATCAGCGCGATGCGGTCGGCGACTGTCATCGCCTCTTCCTGATTGTGGGTGACGTGAATGAAGGTGATCCCGACTTTTTCCTGCAAGTGCTTCAGCTCAAGACACATGTCCTTGCGCAACTGCGCATCAAGAGCGGCCAAAGGTTCATCAAGCAACAGCACATCGCGTTTGAGCACCATGGCGCGCGCCAGCTGAACCCGTTGCTGTTGTCCGCCCGACAGCTCGTGCGGTTTGCGATCTGCAAAGCCGGTCAGCCCGACCAGGTCCAAGGCAGCGGCGCCTTGCTCGTTGATCTCGGCCTTGGGCAGGCCTGCGATCTTCAGCCCGTAACCGACGTTTTGCAGAACATTCATATGCGGAAACAGCGCGTAGGATTGAAACACCATCGAGGTCGGGCGCTTGTCGGGGGGCAGGTGGCCCACGTCCTGACCATGCAGCATCACGCGCCCTTTCGTGGGTTTGTGAAAGCCGCCAATGGTGCGCAACAGGGTCGTTTTGCCGCCGCCCGACGGACCCAGTAGCACAAAATATTCACCCGCTTCGATCCTCAGATTCACGTCCTTCAACGCCACGACCGAGCCATAGTGTTTGGCCAACCCCTGCACCTCAACGGCGGGCGCGCGCGTGGTCTGGTTGTCCTTTGGCATACTGATTTCTTTCTCGACGTTCATGACATCACAGGCTCCGCTTTGGCGCGGGCCAGCCGCGCGAGGGCCTCGGCCCGGATCATAGTGTAAATGATGATGCCGCCGATCAAAGCGATGGCGATAAAGCTGACGAAACTGGACATGGCATAGGATGTTTCCGACATGCCTTCGTTCAGCATCTGGCTGACCAGAACCGTGGTAAATGTGTCAAACCCACCCTTGAGCAGCGAGGTTCGGGTGTATTCGTTGAAACATAGGATCACAGTGAAGGAACAGGCGCTGAACACCCCGGCGCGGATCTGGGGGAATTCGATGTCCCAAAACGCACGCCATCCGCTGGCCCCGCAGTCACGCGCCGCCTCGGTTTGTTCGCTGCGATAGCGCCCCATGGTGATCAGGATCACAATGAAAGAATAGGGGATGGTATAGATGATCAGCCCGATCAACGCGGTCACAAACCCCAGCCTGAACCAATTGTCCATAAAGCTGACGCCCAGCAGATCACCCAGCCATTTGAAAGACCCGTTCACGTTCTTGAAAAACACCAGCAGGGCAGAACCCAGAATGTCGGGCGCCACAAAAAGCGGTGCCAGCATCAAAAACACGACCAGCAATTTGCGATCTGTCGCTTTATAGTGCTTGGCCGCCAGCAGCGCCATCGGCACCGCAATCAGCGTGGTGATCACCGCCAGCGTCATGGTCCAGCGCAAGGCCTGGATCATCAGCTTGTCGGAAAAGATCAGCCCGTACCATTTCCAGGTGAAAATATACTCGGCTGCGCCGAACCCGTTCAGATTGAACGAGATATACATGACATAGAACACCGGGCTCATCAGCGTGAAGACGATCAAAAGTAGGTAGGCCCACTTGGCGCGGTGCGCCCAGATATTGTCATAGTCGTTCATGGCCAGCCTTCGTCAGTTGATCGGTGCCAGAATTTTCGTCAGATCGAAAACGCGGTGCCCGATGTAGAGCAGTGACATCAGCGTCGCCATCATGATCGCACTGACCGCCATCGCCAGCGGGAAATCGAGAGCGGTGATCGCCTGGGTTGCGATCAGGCCTGCGTTAACTGCGCCCGGCCCGCCCAGAATGTTGGGCAGCAAGGCCACGCCAATGCCGTTCACAAAGATAAACACACACCCCGCAAAAATCCCCGGCGCCGCAAGGGGCAGGATGATATCGCGAAAACGCTGCGCCGGTTTGACGCCCAGATCATCACAGGCCTCGAATATGTACTTTGGCACCGCCTCCATCGCCAGAAAGCCGGAAAACACGATGAAGGGCAGAAACGACAGCACCTCGCCGATGATAACGCCGGTGTGGGTGTAGATCAGCGCGGTGATCGGTTCGTCGATGAGCCCGAGGTTTTGCAAGGTTGTGTTGACCAACCCGTTGCGTTGCAAGACCGGGCGCAGCGCAAAAATGCGGATGATCTCGGACACCATGAACGGCAGAATAAACAGCAATATCACCCGGTGTTGGGCGACTTGCGGCACGGATTTGCGCAAAAACACTGCGATCGGAAAGCCCAGAACGAAACACACCGCAACGGCGATCAGCGAATAGTACATCGAAGACAGAAAATTCTTGAGCCGGGCCGAGAAAAAGAAATTCTCGTAAGCCTTGAGGCTGAAACCTGGTTCCATCCAGAACATCGTGCGCTCAAAAAAACTGAACACCACAGTCAGCGCCATAGGCAAGGCAAAGAACAGCACCATGAACACGATGGGCGCATAAAACACCCACCGCGTTGCGCGCTCTTGCCAGCTTTCGCGCATAGGTGTGGCGGAGAGATCCCCGCCAGACCCTGATTTTGCGGCGTCGCTCATGCCAGCCTAGGCCGCCTGAACCCGCGACCACCAATCCTGATACGCGCGGATGTTGGTGGGGAACACGTTCTGCCAGGAGTTGCCGGGCACTGCCAAACGCTGTTTCTTGCGCTCGAGCCGCTTGGTGATCTCGGCCACGGCGGTGGCATCGAAATCGCCTGGATTGGCGGCAACATAGTCGGTTACGCCAGTCATCTGTGGGGTAAAGCCCAGACCCGCCAAAGTGCGCGCGCCAAACCACGGCGACAGATAGACGTTGGCCAGCTTGTAGAACGCCTCGTCCATGCCGCGCTCCATCCCGCCTTTGGTCAGCATCAGGATGTTGTTCCAGGCCTGATGCCCTTCTTTCATGGTGCCATAGCGGATGTCTTTGCCGCTTTTGCGCCCTGCCACAATCTGGATCGGCTCCCAGGTGGACATGACCAGAACTTCTTCGGAGGCCAGCAGATCGACGCCGTTCTGGAACCCGTCCCAGAAGGTGCGGAACTGGCCGGCTTTCTTTTTCTCTATCAGGAACTGGCAGACACCTTTGACCTCGGCCTCGGACATATCCGAGGGGTTTTCGATGTCCTGCTTGCCCGATTGCTTGAGGTAAATGGCAGTGTTGGTCAGCGTCGGGCCAAAGTCGTTTTGCAACGCCGCGCGGCCTTTGAACTGGGAATCGAACAGAACCTCCCAGGAATTCAGATCCGCACCGATTTCATCATAGTTAAAAGCCAGCGCATCCGCGTTTGAGATATAGGGGATGGCGACGATTTTGCCGTCGTAGCGGATCGTGTCAGCGGCCTCGCCTCCGTCCAGATAGCGTGGCTCGACATTGGCCCAGTTTGGAATGCGCGACACGTCGAGTTCGGAAATCACGCCCTGTCCGGCCAGCGCGTCTTCCATGCCTCCGCCATTGTCGGTCATGGCGTCATAAAGCGCGTTGCCGTCGCCCACGACCATCTTCTGGATCGACTCGTCGGCGCGCGCACTTTTGGCAATTGCGCTGATCTCGATGCCGGCCTGGGCTTCCATCGAGCTCCAGTCCTTTTCGCCGACGCGGGCAATTCCCGGCGCCCAAAACTTGAGCGCGCCACTTTGTGCGGCAAGGCCCGTTGGCAGGCCCGCAACCGCAGCCGCTGATCCCATAAGTGCCATCATCTGGCGGCGGTTGAATTCTGATTGGTTCATGATGTCTTCACCCTGTTCGCGTTCGTTGCGGCTGTTTGTCAGCCCGAAACCGTTGATGTTTTGCGCAATGGTTGGCCCCTGCGCATTGGTGTGGGGAAAAGCCGAACGCCTGACGGGCATGCACCTTTTGAAAGATGTGGACACCGGAGCGTTCTTCTCGCCTCCCCAAAGACGCCGATAAGACAATAATAGTTTCGGATACCAAAATGGAAAGCAAAAACAGAAACTGCGGCCAAGATCGCCAAACCTGTTCGCGGCCTTTCGTCGAGAAACGCACAAAAATTCACCTGTTCCATGGGGGCTTTGTGCTGTTTACCCTTTGCGTCTGAATGCTCGTTTCCGAACGGCAGTCTGCATTTGGTACACAAAATTGATCAGAGGCCTTACGCTTGTGTGACCCTGTTTGCCCTTCCTGATTCGGATTTTGCGATGTCATCCCCAAACGCTCAGCCCCCAAACACGCTCCCGACGCGGGCCGGCAATGGCGATCAGACGCAGCGCAGCAGCCTGAGCGAACAGCTCGTCCAGATTTGCAATCGCCACCCCGCAGGCGCGGACCGATCGGCAGCGGCCACCTTGCTGCTGGACTGGATCGGGGTTGCTGGCGCGGGGGCAAACACGCCGCAAGGCAGGGCGGTGCGCAACACTGTGAAACCCCACGATGGGGGCGCGCTGTGCACTGCGCTGGCGCTGGGTCGGGTCAATGCAGAGCAGGCCGCTTACGTGAATGGCTCTTATGGCACGTTGCTGGAAATGGACGATTTGCACCGGGCTTCGATCCTGCACGCAGGTGATGTTGTGATCCCGGCCGCCTTGGCCGCCGCGCAAGAGGCCGGGTGCCGCGGCACTGATCTGCTCGATGCAATCATAATGGGCTACGAGGTCGCTTTGCGCATTGGCGTGGCTGCGGCGCAGGGCGGGTATTCGGCATGGTACAACTCGGGCACGTGCGGGGTGTTCGGTGCCGCTATGGCCGCCGCGCAGGCCTTTGGGCTGACAGAGCAACAAAAATGCGATGCGCTGGGTCATGCCGGCATGCAGGCGGCGGGGTTGTGGCAATGCAGGCTTGAGCCGAGCGATAGCAAGTGTCTGGCCACCGCCCATGCCGCGCGCGCAGGTGTCAGCGCGGCGCGTGCCGCTGCGTGCGGTCTGCGCGCCCCGCGCGAAATTCTGGAAGGGGCGTTGGGCTTTTTCGCCACGCTTTATCCCAATGCCCGCACCGATGGGATCTGTGCCGACCTGCCCGGTTGGCGCCTGCACGAGGTCAGCTTTAAACCCTGGCCCGCCTGCCGCCATGTTCATCCGGCGATTGGTGTGGCTTTGCAGTTGCGCGCTGATCTGGATGTTTCGGCGATTGCGCGGATCAAAGTGCGCAGCTACGCGGCCGGCGTCGATTTTTGTGACCAGCCGTGCCCGCAAACCCCGCATCAGGCGCGGTTCAGCTTTCAACATGCCGTGGCGATTGCCCTGCTGAAAGGCCCGCCCGGATTGGCGGATTTCACCACCGAGGCTCTTGAGATCAAAACCTTGAAACAGGTGCGCGACAAGATCGATGTTCTGGAAGACCCAGCACTTACGGCTGCGTTCCCCAACCACATGGGCGCGGGGCTCGACATCACGCTGCACGATGGGCCAGTGATGGCTCACACCGCCGCCCATGCGCCGGGCGATCCCGATATGCCGGTTACGCGCGAAGCGCTGCATGCCAAGTTTCGCACAAACCTGCGCGCGGCGGGGGCCGACCCGGATCATGCAGATCGCATAATCCGCTCGGTTGCGGCTCTGACAGAGGCGCCGTCGCTGAACACGCTGAACCACGATCTTGATCTGATGACACGCCACACCCAATCTGAATTGCAAAGGATGCCTGACCCATGAGCCAGACCCAAACCCTCAAACCCCCCGTCGCCTTTGGTCCTGTCGATCATGAAAACGGCTGGGAACCAGTGCCGGGCGGGGCCCCGGGTGTTGAGCAAAAGATGCTGTCGGGCGCGTTGGACGAAACCGCAATGGTGGGTGTGCGCACCCGGTTGATCCGGTTCAAACCGGGCACTCACGCGCCTGATGTGTTCGTGCACGATTACTGGGAAGAGGTGTATCTGATCGAGGGGCATCTGAACGTCGCCGGTCAGGACCACCACGCGCCGTCCTATGCCTGCCGTCCACCGGGCACGCCGCACGGGCCTTTTCTGTCGCCGGATGGCTGTATCTTCTTTGAAATTCAGTACTATGTCTAATCACAGCGCAACTCTCAGGGGGTCGGTATGGATTTGGAACTAAGCGGCAAAAGCGTGGTGGTCACCGGCGCCTCCAAGGGGATCGGGCTGGCCATCGCGCGCGCATTTGCCAGTGAGGGCGCGGCGGTGACCCTGGTGGCGCGCAGCGGCGATACGTTGGACCGCGCGCGGGCTGCTATGGTCGCCGATGGGTTGGCGCCGCCCGAAGTGCTGGTGGCTGATCTTGGAACGGATACGGGCCGCGAGGCGCTGTTTGCCGCCTGTGGGCAGTGCGATATTCTGGTCAACAACGCCGGTGCCATCAAGGCCGGGCGGCTGGCGGATCTGGAGATGTCGGATTGGCGCGAAGGCTGGGAGCTGAAGGTGTTTGGCTACATCCATCTGTGCAAGCTGTTTGCGCCTGCCATGACCAGCCGGGGATCGGGGACGATCATCAACATCATTGGTATGGGCGGGCGCGCAGTGCGACCAAACTATATCTGTGGTGCGGCGGGCAATGCGGCGCTGATCGGGTTTACCAACGCTTTGGGCGCCGAGACACCGGCCCATAACGTGCGGGTTTTCGGGATCAACCCATCGCCCACATTGACCGACCGCATGGGCCGTATGTTTCGCACCCGCGCTGCCGAAGAATTGGGCGACGCTGACCGCTGGCAAGAACTGATCAACCCCGACAATTTCCCCTTTGGTCGCCCCAAAGACCCCGAAGAAGTTGCCGCCTTGGCCACCATGCTGGCGTCGCCCAAGGTCACCTATCTATCGGGTACCGTGATCGATATGGACGGGGGCGGGCAATGGCGCGGGTGATCGGGATATGAGCGAAATCAGCTTTGCCAACGGGCGTCTTTTGGTGGCCCGGACCGGCGCCATCGGGCGCATCACCTTCAACCAGCCTGACAAAATGAACGCGATGTCGCTGGACATGTGGCAGGGGTTGTTTGATGCGCTGGCCGATCTTGGCGCGGACCCGAGCATTCGCGTGGTCATTCTGTGCGGCGCAGGTGACAAGGCTTTTGTTTCGGGCGCCGACATTTCCGAGTTTGAAAGTCAAAGGTCCTCGCAACAAGGTATCGAAACCTACAATCGGATTTCCGAGGCCGCCGACCGCGCGCTTTATGATTTTGCCAAACCCACCATCGCCGAGATCAAAGGCTACTGAATTGGCGGCGGCATGGGGCTGGCGGTGGCCTGCGATTTGCGCATTTGTGCGGATGATTCCAGGCTGGGGATCACGGCGGCCAAACTGGGTTTGGGCTATGGCTATGACGGGGTGCGCAAACTGGTGTCTTTGGCGGGTCCCGCGGTGGCCGCGCAGATCCTGTATTCTGCGAACCTGTTTTCCGCCGACAAGGCCGAACGGATGGGTCTGGTTTCCGAGGTGGTGCCCCGCGAGGTGCTGTCGCAAACGGTGACCGACCTGGCCGAGCGGATCGCCCAAAATGCCCCCAAAACGGTGCGCACCGCCAAGGCGGCCATCCGCGCGATCCGCGAACCCGGCGGGCCGGTCAGCCGCGCGCAGGTCGATGCACTGGTGGCAGATTGCTTTGCCAGTCAGGATTATCGTGACGGACGCACGGCTTTCATCGAAAAGCGCAAACCTCAGTTTCGGGACCAGTAAGCATGGATCTGACCCTTGATCCGGACATTCTGCGCCAATGGGTGGGCAAAACCGAGCATGTGACAGACCAGATCGGCGCCGGGCCCGCGCGCCGGATGCAGGCCACATTGAACCACGCGCCCAGCCTGAAAAACGGCGATGCTCTGGCGCCGTTTTGGCATTACCTTTACTTCAATCCCGAAGCCCGCGCGGCTGATTTAAAGGAAGACGGGCACGAACAGCTTGGGCGGTTCTTGCCCCCTGTTGCCTTGCCCCGGCGGATGTGGGCAGGCGGGCGCGTTGACATCACCCGGCCGTTGCGCATTGGCGAAAGGGCCACCAAACGGTCCACCATCGTCGACGTGGCGCTGAAAAACGGCAACAGCGGTGCGCTTTGTTTTGTGACAGTGGATCATGAGATTTCGGTGGACGGTGCGCATTGCCTGACCGAACGTCAGAACATCGTTTATCGCCAGATGCCAGAGCTGGGCGCGCCGCAACCCAAAGGCAAACCGGCCCCGGAGGGCGCGGCATTTCACGATGTGCTGCATCCCGATCCGGTGTTGTTGTTTCGCTACTCCGCGCTGATCTTTTATGGCCATCGCATTCATTACGATGCGGATTATGCCCGCGATGTCGAAGGCTATCCCGGCTTGTTGGTTCATGGCCCGCTGACCGCTGCGCTGTTGGCTGGTCTTGGGGTGGCGCACCGCCCAGAGGCGCGCCTGACCGGCTTTGACATTCGCGCGCTCAGCCCGCTGTTTTGCCCCACACCGGTGCATTTCGAGGGCCAGCACGCCGGCGATACGACCCGCACCTGGGCGCGCACTCCGGATGGAACATTGGCGATGACCGTTGATCTGAACTTTGCTCCGGTTGGTTCCTAATGGGATCAGCTTTGCGCAAAAACAGTCTCTAACACGCAGGCCAACCCGATCAAACGCCGTTCGGACCACGCCGGCCCCATCAGTTGCACGGACGCAGGCAGTGCATCATCGACCATCGGCACCGGAGCGGCCAGCGCAGGAACCCCGGCAACATTGGCAAGCGCGGTGTAATCGGCCTGATTGGCCGGAGCGGGCGTGCCGAGCCGGATGGCGCGCTGCGGGGTTGTGGGCGTGATCAGCACATCAATCTGCTGAAAGCTGCGCATCAGTTGTGCCTTGGCTTTGCGCATCTCGGCCAGCGCGGCGACCAGTTTGGCCGAACCTGCCCGCGCACCGTAGCCCATCAACGCCTGCACCGAAGCGGGCAACACAGTGTCCTGTGCCAGTGCATCCGCGAAGACCACGGCGCCTTCGCATTCGGTCACCAAAAAGGCCGCTTTGCGCAATGCCGCTGGGCTCCATCCGGGCATCGCCACCGGCACGATTGTGGCGCCCGCGTCTGCCAATGCCGCGGTGGCGCGCGCCATGGCCTGTTGCACCGCTGGTTCACAGGTCACCGTGTCGTCGCGGCGCACCCCGATCCGCAGGGTTGCGACGTCGCGCGGTGCATCGCCGTTCAGCCAGCCCTTTGGCGGCGCGCACCAATCCTCATCCACCAGGTCCTCGCCCGCCATCGCGCGCAGGCTCACCAACAGATCAGCGGCCACTCTGGTGATCGGGCCAACGCAATCCAGGCTTGGCGCCAAGGGCACAATGCCGCTGCGCCCAAGCGCGCCAAAGCCGGGCTTTAGGCCGTGAACCCCGCACCAGGACGCCGGGATGCGGATCGAGCCCAGCGTGTCAGTGCCAATCGCCACATCCACCAGACCCGCCGCCACAGCAGCCGCAGAACCACCCGAACTGCCGCCTGCGCTGTGTTGGGGCGATGCAGGATTGCGTGTTGCGCCAAAATGCGGGTTTTCGGTGGTGCCGCCCAAAGCGGCGGCGTCCATGTTCAAGCCTGGCAAAACCCGTGCGCCTGCGTTTCGCAACTGCGTGGTGATATGCGCATCTGTTTGCGCGCGCCATGACGCCCTATGAGGCAAGCCCGCGCTGAAATGCGCGCCCTTGCACGCAATATTCGCCTTCAGCCCGATCAGTCGGCCCCCCAGCGGCGCTGCGTTGGCCGGTTGGGCCAGCTCGGCCTGCAGGGCCTCAGGATCAAGATCGCAGAACAGATGATACTTGCCATCGCCGTCACAAACCCTGTCGAAATCGCGCATCTGGCCGCCTTGGATCTACCTGTTGTCGGCCACCAGAATATCCAGCTGGCCCTTGCCGTGTCGAGCGCCGTTTTGCCGACCCATATCAGGCCAGCAAAACCGTGCCCAAGGCCTGGATCGTGGCCGCTTGGGTTGGGTCTGTGACGGGCACGCCCAACGCTTGCGACAGTTTCGCGCGGTGCCCGGCCATGCCCGCGCAACCCAGCACCAGTGTGTCGGCCATGTCGGTTTCGATCAAAGCGCGGCCAACCTCCAAGACGCGGGGAAAGGCGCTTTCGGCCTCGCTTTCGGCCACAGAAAGGTGCAGGGCGCGTTCGCCGGCCAAACGACTGCTGAGCCCCAACGCGCGAATGTAGGGGATGTGGCGGGCGATGGATTTGGGCCCCAACGCGATCACGCCCACCCGGTCGCCACGCTGCAAGGCGGCAAATAGCCCGCTTTCCTGAATGCCATAAACCGGTTTTTCGGTGGCATCGCGGCACAGCGCCAACCCAGGGTCGGAATAACACGCGATCACAAACGCATCGGCATCAGTGCGGCGCAAAACCGTGTCGCGCAGCGGCAGCAAAACAGAATCCGCGTGGTACTGTGTTTCAATGCCAAAGGGGCCTTCGGTCAGGGTGGCGCACTCAATTTCGACATGGCCGGGCAGGGACAGCGGTGCCAAAGCCTCGGCCATGCCATCGGTGACGGCCTGGTTGGAATTTGGGTTGATGACAAGAATGCGTTTCATAACAACGTCGCCCCGAAGTTCGTCGCTGGTGTCATCTCGGGGGCGCGCGGCGGCAGGAACCCGGTGGGGTCAAACGCTTTGCGCGCCAGAAACTGGCCATCGCCGGGTTTGGCCTTGAGGTCGCCGCCGTCCACAATGATGCGGCCCCGGTTGATCACGGTGGTGGGCCAGCCGGTCAGCTCCCAGCCTTCGAACGGTGTGTAATCCATGTTGTCATGCAGGCCCGCAGCAGTGACATGGGTGGTTTTGTCCGGGTCCCAAATGGCGATATCGGCGTCATAGCCTATGGCAATCGCGCCTTTGCGATCATCCATGCCAAACATCTGCGCGGCGTTGCTGGCGGTCAGCGCGACAAAGCGGTTCAGCGAAATGCGCCCCTTTTGCACGCCTTCGCTGAACAACAACGGCGCACGCAATTCGATCCCCGGCATGCCATTGGCGATGCGGTTAAAAGGCGGGTTGTCGCCAGCCGCCAGTTTGCCCGATGAATCAAAGCGGTAGGGGGAGTGGTCCGAGGAATAGAGTTGCAATGTTCCGGCGTTCAAGTGGCGCCACATATCGGTCTGGGTTTGCACATCGCGCAGGGGCGGCGAGCAGCAGAATTTGGCCCCTTCCGCGCCCGGGCGATCCAGATCTTGCGCGGTCAGGAACATATATTGCGGGCAGGTTTCGCCAAAGATCATGCGCCCGTCCATGCGGGCCTCGGCCACGGCGCGCGCGCCCGCATCGGTTGAAATATGCACGAACAGCAAAGGCGCCTCGACGAAGGACGCCAGTGCAATGCCGCGCCGCACGGCTTCGACTTCGGAGGCGCCAGGGTGGCTGACCGCGTGGTATTTGGGCGCGTCATAGCCGCGTTCGATCAGCCGATTCACCATCCACTTGATCAGCGCATTGTTTTCCGCGTGCACCATGGTCAGCCCGCCATTTTCGCGCGCCATCACCAGAATATCGAGCATTTGTTCATCGGACACGATCATTTTGTCATAAGTCATGAACACTTTGAAAGACGTGATGCCGCGGGCAAATGCGGCGGGCAGTTCTTCGTTCAACACGGTTGGCGTCGGGTCCGAGACGATCAGGTGATAGGAATAATCGATGACAGAATTGGGCGCCGCGCGGTCGTCATAAGTTTGCAATACGTTGGCTATGGTTTGGCCCCGGTGCTGCGCCGCGAAGGGCACAAAGGTGGTGTTGCCGCCAAAAGCCGCCGAGATGCTGCCGCTGAGGTAGTCGTCAGATGTCATCGCGCCGGTGGCCGATTCCTGGGCGATGTGGCAATGGGTTTCGATCCCGCCGGGCAGCACGTATTTGCCGCGCGCATCAATGGTGTCGCGCCCACTCAGAGCCAAACCAAGGGCCGCGATCTTGCCGTCCTTGATCCCCACATCGGCGGTGAAACTGGAACAGGCATTGGCGACCAATCCGCCCTTTATCACGAGATCAAAGTCAGACATGGGCAGGCAGCTTGGTGTCAGGAAAAGGCATCACGGGGTCCTCTGTTTGGGGTGCGCTGGTACGGGAATATCAAAACTGTGCGTCACGTCAAAACAGCGATTGCCAATCAATTGCCCCAGCGAGCAACCGCAAAGCAGCCGCTTGGCGTAAAATAGACCGCGACCCGGTGTTCGGTTTTGGCTAAGGTGACACGAACCCTCGCACCAAACCAAAGCGTCGGCGAGAGCGCCCTAATATCCTAAGGCAGAACCAGCAAATGATCGACAGTCAAACACTCATTGTGTTCAGCGCCGCCAGCCTTGCGCTTGCCGTGACCCCCGGTCCTGACATGATCCTGGTTGCGGCGCGAAGTGCGGCTCAGGGTCGAATGGCCGGGTTGGTGACGCAATTTGGGGTTTCTGCGGGGTCGGCCTTTCATGCGGTCATTTTGGCGCTTGGGCTGTCTCAATTGTTCCTGGCTGTGCCCTATGCCTATGACACGCTCAGATATCTCGGTGCGGCCTATTTGCTGTATCTTGCCTACCAGGCCTTTACCGGGCGCGATGGCTTTTCGTCGCAAGGCCCTTCCGACAAGCGGCAATCTTTGGTCGTGATTTTCAGACAGGGGTTTTTCTCGAACCTGTTGAACCCGAAAGTCGCGCTTTTTTACCTCGCCCTTTTCCCACAGTTTCTGGATCCGGAAAAAGGCGCGGTTGCGGTACAGATCATGCTGCTGGCCAGTGTCTTTTTGATCATTGATTTCGCAGTCCATGGCGTGGTGATCGCGTTGGCGGCAAGCACGCGGTTGCTTTCCACAAACGGGCGGGTTTTCGCGACATGGTCAAGATATGTTCTGGGGCTGGTTTTTGGCGGACTTGCAGCACGGCTTGTTTTTGATGCTCAAAGATAGGTTTGCGCAGGCGAACACAGGCCAAAGCTGCGCCTTAGCCCAAGTTACGAGCCGTCAATTGAATAGACATCCAGCAGGTCAGAAAAGCCTTTGAGCGCGACCCCGCTGATCGTTTTGGCCGCGACCGTGCCGTTGAGCGCGGTGAATGTCTGCTCATCGATCAGAATATCGCAAGCGGCAACTTTTGTGTGCGCCTCAAGCCGCGACGCCAGGTTCACCTTGTCGCCAATGCAGGTGTAGGTCGCGCGGGTTTGCGTTCCGGCGTAGCCTGCGACCACATCGCCGGTTGCGATGCCGATGCCGATTTTGATCGCGGGCTTGTTGTCGGCTGCGCGCTCCTGGTTGAACTGCTCCATCAGCGCCAACATGTCCTGGGCGGCCGTCACGGCGCATTTGGCAGAGTTTTCCAGCGGCTTGGGGGCGCCGAACAGGGCCATCAAACCGTCCCCCACCATCAGCGAAACGATACCGCCCTGGCTGTCAATCGCCTCGAACATCAGGGTGTAGTAGACATTCAGCAGCTCAATTGTGTCTTCGGGCGGTTGGTTTTCCGACAGGGCAGTGAACCCGCGGATGTCGCAAAACAAGATCGAGGCGTGGGTGCGCCGCGCTCCGATTTCAAAGCCAGACGTCTGCAGATCTTCGGCCACGTCACTGGTGGCAAAACGCGCCAGCAGTTCTTTTTGTTGATCCCTGAGGCGTTTTTTCTCGAGACTGGAAGACAACCGGGCCTTGAGCAAAACCTGATTGACCGGTTTGGGCAGATAATCCTCTGCGCCCAATTCAACGCAGCGCACGATGCTGTCGATGCCCTCGACGGACGACGTCACGATCACCGGCAAACCCCGCAGGGAGGCATCGATTTTGATCGCCTCCAGCACCTCGAACCCATCCATTTCGGGCATTTCGATATCCAGAAGGGCCAGATCAAATTGCTCTGAGCGCAATAGCGACATCGCGATCTTGCCGTTTTCCGCCACCGACGCGCGGTAGCCCAGCAGTTCGACGCTGCGCGACAACAACAGCCGGTTCACCCGGTTGTCATCCACAATCAGAATATGGGCGGCGGCTTCAGCCATCAATCATCTCGCGCAATGTCGCGGCGACATCAACATAGGCCTGATCAAGCGCTGCCAACTGCTCACCGGATGCAGGCAGGCCAGACAGCTCCAAGTCGCGCGCCAAAGCCGCCAGCAGATGTGCGCCAAAAACCTCGGCGTTGGATTTGATCGAATGCGCGGCGCGGCGAAACGGGTCGGGGGTTTGCTGGGCGGCGGCCGTCTTGAGGTCTGTGATCATGCCCGGGGCCTCGTCCAGAAAGGTGGTGACCAGTTCGGCCGCAAATTCGGCCCCGGTTGTTTCGGCCAATGCGTCGAAAACGGCGGTGTCTATCGGGGCGTCGGTCATGGCGTTTTCCTGTCGCGTTGGGGGGCCCGTGCCAGCGCTTCAACCAGCAAATCGACCCGAATGGGTTTGGCGATATAGTCATCCATGCCTGCGGCAAGACACATTTCGCGGTCGCCTTGCATTGCATTCGCGGTCATCGCGATGATCCTGGGGCGCGCGTCGGGCGGCGCATCGTGTGTGATCCGGCGCGAGGCTTCCAGCCCGTCCATTTCCGGCATCTGCACATCCATCAGAACCACATCATAGATCTGGCGCGCAACGCTTTCCAGCGCCTCAACGCCGTTGCTGGCCACATCCGCGCGATAGCCCATTTGTTGCAAAAGTCGCAGCGCCAGCTTCTGGTTCACCAGATTGTCTTCGGCCAGTAAAATACGCAGCGGATGGCGCGCGGCCAGTTCGGCGTCGATCTTGGGTTTTTTGGCAGGTACGGCCAAGGCGCTTGGCGTGCCTTTAGGCTGAAACATCGTCACCAACGTGTCAAACAGATGCGATTGGCGCAGCGGTTTGGCCAGAAACGCGTCAAACAGATCGGCCTCTGCTTCCTCGTCACGCAGACCCAGCGAGCTGAACAGGATCAGTGGCAGCCTCGGATGGGTTGCTTTGATCTCTTTGGCCAGCGCGATGCCATCGCGACCCGGCATGTGCATATCAAGGATAGCCAGATCGAAACCGGCGCCACCTTTCAGCGCGGACAAAGCCGCATCTGCGCCATCTGTGCTGGTGGTCTGCGTGCCCCATTTGCCAGTCTGCAATTCCAGAATGCGCCGGTTGGTTGCGTTGTCGTCAACCACCAGAATGCGCTTGCCGGCAAGCTGGGCTTGCGCACCGGTCAGATCCTGGGACTTAGAGCGCAGCAGTTTCGCAGGCGTGGCGGACAGGGTGAAGTGGAAGGTCGAGCCCTTGCCAAGTCCCGCACTGGTTGCCCACATGTCGCCCTGCATCAATTGCGCCAGCCGTTTGGAAATCGCCAGACCCAGCCCGGTGCCGCCATATTTTCGCGTTGTTGAACTGTCGGCCTGGCTGAACGATTGGAACAACCGCCCCATGCCCTGCGCGCTCAGCCCGATCCCGGTGTCGCGCACCGCAAAGGCCAACGTGACACTGCCATCCGGGGTCTTGGTCGACGAAACGGTCAAAACAACTTCGCCGGCGTCGGTGAATTTGATCGAATTGGACAGCAGATTCAACAGGATCTGGCGCAAACGGGTGACATCGGCGCTGACGGCCACAGGCACATCATCTTCGATGATATAGGCAATATCCAGCTGCTTTTCCGCCGCGCGCCCCGCCACCAGATCAAGCGCGCCTTCAACACAATCGCGCAGATCAAAGGGATGGTTGTCGATGTCCATTTGCCCGGCTTCGATTTTGGAAAAGTCGAGGATTTCGTTGATGATCGCCAAAAGCGCATCACCACTGTCGCGGATGGTGCGGGCGTAGTCATGTTGTTCGGGGTTAAGGTCGGTGTCCATCAACAGCCCGCTCATCCCGATCACCGCATTCATCGGGGTGCGGATTTCGTGGCTCATGGTGGCCAGAAATGCGCTTTTGGCCTCGTTTGCGGTTTCGGCGGCGGCGCGCGCATCCTGCGCTTCGCGGAACAGGCGGACGTTTTCGATGGCGATGACGGCTTGATCACAGAACGACTGGGCGATCTCAATCGCTGCTTGCGTGAATGGCCCGGGCGTGCGGCGCAACATGGCCAACGCGCCCACACATTCGCCGCCCCGCAGCAATGGTATCGCCAGCGATGCCCTAACCCCCAGGGTATCATAGGTGTCTTGTTCGAAGGGCGGCAGGTCTAGCACGGTATAGTCTTCAAGGTGTATCACTTCTTTGCTGACGATCACGCGGCTGGGAAAATTCTGGGTTGGATCAACGATTTGGTCCTCGGTATGGACAACGTCGCCCAGCCCATTTTCATCCGCTGAGGCAAAGGTACGGAATGTTTCCCCATCCGTCGTGGTGACAGCCGTGAAGTCACACGAGATCAGCTCGAAGGCTGCCAGAACAATCGCCTCAAACACTGGCGTCACATCGGTCTGCGCCTGACTGATCACGCGCAACACATCTGCGCTGGCGGTCTGGCGGGCCAATGCGTTTTGGGTTTCGTTGAACAGCCGCGCGTTTTGCACTGCAATCACCGCCTGATCGGCAAAGCTTTCCAGCAAATCCATGTCGCGCGCGGTGAAAGGCGCCCAATCTGGATCATCTAGAACCCGAGTGACAAACAGCCCGCCAACGGATTTGCCCTGCCAGACCATCGGGGCCACAAGCGCAGACAGGTTGGTGAATTTCGTGGCAATCTTTCTGAGCGCGTCCGGCACATCGGCCCCGTTCAACGCGTCGGGATAGTGCATAACCTGGCCGGTTTGGAACGCATCCGTCATAATCGTTTGCGCCAAGGGCACGGGTTTATATTTTGCAGCGGTCAGTTTGGCAGCCTGGCCCCGGATCGCTTCGAGGTGCACCAGATTGTTTTCGTCCAGCGTCACCAGCGACAGATCAGAACATTTGATCAGGCGCTGGCAGCTCTCCAAAATCTTGTCAAAGACCGGTTGCGCGTCCTCGACCGAATTGCTGATCACCTCCAACACCTCTGAGGTCGCGGTCTGGCGTTCCAGCGCTTCGTTGGTTTCGCGAAACAGCCGCGCGTTCTGGATCGCGATCACCGCCTGATCGGCAAAGCCTTGCATGATGCGTTGTTCTTTGTCGGTAAAGGTGCCATCCGCGCGCGCCAGCCCAACCGCACCAATCCCGCGTCCTTCCCAAATCATCGGCGCCACGGCGACCGAATGATGGTCCGCAACCCGTGCCATTTCGCGTACAGCAGCCGGGGTGTTTGGGTCGTTCTGCGCGTCGGCGTAATTGATGACTTTCTTCAGCCGGATCGCTTCGCCTGCGGGTGTCTTTTCCCACGGGGCGGGAAAACTGCGCATCAAAACATCCCGATATCCGCCCTTATAGGCGGCAACCTGCAACAGGTCCTGATCGTCGATCACCAAAATCACCAACTCGCTGCCGCCAAAAAGCCGGTGACAGCTGTCGATGATCTTTTCGAACACGGGCTGTGTGTTTTCCACCGATTGGCTGATCACGCTCAGAATTTCACTGCTGGCTTTTTGCTGCTCGAGCGCTTCGGTCACTTCGGCGGTGCGCGCCTGCACCTCGTCAAACAAGCGCGCATTGCCAAGCGCAATCACAGCCTGCGCGGCAAAGGTTTCCAGCAGTGATATCTGCTTGGCGGTAAAGGCCGCGGGATCAGGATGCGCCAGATTGATCACACCCACTACAATGCCATCTTTCATCAGCGGCACAGCAAGCACAGAGCGGATCTGCGCGCGGCGGGTTGCCTGCGTCCATTTAAAACTGTCGTCGGCCTCGGTGTCTTTGATGTACACGGTCTTGCCCAGCAAAGCCGCGCGCCCGGTGCCTGTGCCATGACCGGGCGTGATCGGGTTGGCCGACATGAAGGCCGCGATGTCGGGCTTGGCGGCCAAACCGTCACTGGCTGCGATGTGATAAGTTCCGGCCACAGAATCCAACAAAGCGGCGTAAATTGCTTTGGGCGCGCAAATGCGCGATGCGACTTTCAAAATGATGTCCAGAACCGGCTGAACTTCGTTGGGCGAGCGGGAAATGACGCCCAGCACTTCGGACGTGGCAGTCTGATATTCCAGCGCCTGCGTCACCTCGGCTGTGCGTTCCTGGGTTTCGCGCAGCAGGCGCGCGTTTTCAATCGCGATGCTGGCCTGATTGGCAAAGCTTTGCACCAGTTCAATATTGGCAGCCGAGGGTGGCGCAAGGTGGGTCCAGCCGATAGACACCACGCCCCAAACCACACCATTTGCCTTGATCGGCACGCCCAGCATGCGTCGCCAGCCAACCTTCGCGGCCCGCTCTGGCGCATAATAGACTTCGCCTGACTGCGCGTTCTCGATGTGCTCGACCCGCCCGCTGGCGACCACAAGGGCAGCCATGTGGCCGTGGGATTCTGTTACCGGATAATCAGAGATCAAATCTGTGACCAGCTTGGGCGGGAACCCAAATTGGGCGCAGAAATGGTAAGCGGCCCCATCAAACCGGTCGAGAACGGAAAACTGCGCCCCGCACAGTTCGGCCGATTTTTGCACGATCAGGTCAAAGACAGGTTGCAGATCCGAAGTGGCCTCGTTGATCACCTGCAGGATTTCGGCACTGGCCTGTTCGCGCACCAGCGCTTCTTCGACCTGCGCCGTACGGGCCTGCGTTTCGTTGAAAAGGCGCGCGTTTTCGATGGCGATTGTGGCCTGATCCGCAAAGGTGCGCGCCAGGTCGATATCCGATGATTTGGGGGCTGTCCCGTCTGACCAACCCATGATGATGCAGCCCCACAGCGCGTCGCCCTGCATCACGGGCACACCGATCATCTGGCGGAACCCGAATGTCCGGGCGGTGGCATGATCGGAGTAGCTTTCGGCATAGGCATCTTCGATGCGCACCACGTCGCGCGCCTCAATAACCGCTCTGGTCAGCGAGCCGGGTCCTGGCACCGCAGGCCAATCCGCACGGTAGTTTTCGATGAAATCATCGGTAAAGCCGTGGCTGGCGCAGTAATGCATTTGCGCGCCGTCATAATGCCAAACCATGCAGAACCGGCTGCCGCACAGATCGGTTGCGCTGCGCGCGATCATGTCAAAAACCGGCTGAATGTCTGCCCCCGCACGGCTGATAACGCGCAGCACCTCCGAGGTCGCTTCTTGTTGTTCGAGCGCTTCCTGGGTTTGCAGGAACGACTGGGTGTTCTGGATCGCGATCACCGCCTGGGCCGCAAAGGATTGCACCAGCGCGATTTCGTCGCCGGTAAACGGGTGCACGGTTTTGCGGCTGAGCGACATATTGCCAAAGGCCACACCGCTTTTGACCAACGGCACGTGCAACTGCGTGCGGATCCCCTCATCATCAACCAGCGCGACCCGTCCGGGATGCCCGGCGCGGTAAAGATCGCTGTCTTTGAGATCTTCGATGTGCACAACGCGGGTTTCGTTGACGGCAAGACACATGCCCAAAGGTTCGGACAGATCAAACGCGAAACCCGTCGGAAACGCGCCGTGATCCTCGCCTTTCGATTGCATCATCGTCAAATGGGTGCGCGCCTCGTTGACCAGCTGCAAACCGCTGCCTGTGGCGTTGCACAACCGCTCTGCGCGTTCCAGTATGGCGCGAAAAACCGGGGTTTCGTCTTCGTGGCTTTGGCTGATGACCGCCAAAATTTCCTTGGTCGCTTCTTCGCGCTCCAGCCGGGTTTGCACTTCGCGGAATTGGCGCAGGTTCTCAATGGCGATCACGGCCTGCGCGGCAAAGCCCTGAACCAGCTCGATACTGCTTTGCTCAAACGGCAAAACCTCATAGCGAAACAGCGTAATGCACCCGATCGCAACGGTGTCTTTCATCAGCGGCACAAACAAAACGCTGCGGATGCCGACCTCATCAACCATAGAGCGCACCACCGGACTGCCCGCGCCGTAAAGCGCGCTTTGGCCCATGTCTTCAAAGGCGATAAGCTCGCCCTCATGGATCGACTTGGCAGCGTAGGACAGATCACCATCCATCGGCATTTTTTGTTGGTCAAAAAGATCCTTAGTGTGCGCCGTGATGTTGCGGTGGGCGGCCAGGGTTTGAAAGGCATCCTGGGGCGTGGCCAAAATGAGACCGGCCATTGGCGCATTGCACAGCGTTTGCGCATGTTTCAGGATTGCCGCGAAAACCGGCGTGTTGTCATCGCGGCTTTGACCAATCAGGCGCAGGATTTCACCCATCGCATCGGCCTGCGTTCTGTGAACTGCCAGCTCCTGTCGCAAAACCCGCACATCATCGGCCAGTGGTGCAGTCTCCGCGTCGGGGCGAGATTGATCTGCGGTCATGTCTGTGCGTCACCCCGGAAAAATCAGCGGTTTGATATCAATCATCAATTGCGAAAACCGTACCTGTCATGGCGGTCATATGAAACCTCTTTGATGCACTGGCGTTCATCTGTGCAAGCGCCCAGATGTTGTGGACCAATGGCCCCTTCCGCCACCAACCAGATGAGCCTTGGTGGGCGCGCGGTCGATGAAAAATCAGGCAATAGCGCTCGCCACCTTATGCCGGCGGGTTTGGCCTGATATGGATCACACCAACGCTCGCTGCCAGCATGAGAGGGGCAAACAGGTGTGTGACGCATGACAATAGAAATGATCGATCATATCCAGCTTGCGATGCCCGCGGGCCAAGAAGCATTGGCGCGGGCTTTTTATGGGGACGGGCTGGGGCTGAATGAGGTTGCGAAACCGGCGCATTTGGCCAAGCGCGGCGGATGCTGGTTTGAGCTGGGCGCTGTGCGCGTGCACCTTGGGGTCGATGCCGATTTCCACCCGGCCCAAAAGGCGCATCCCGCGTTCATCGTCAGCAATCTAGCGGCGTTGCGCCAAAAGCTTGCAGGGGCGGGATACCGGGTTCAGGATGACACCTCGCTCGAGGGGTATATGCGCACCTATGTTTACGACCCGTTTGGCAACCGTATCGAGCTGATGGAGCCTTGCCACTAGGCCCATTTGCGCACCGCCCGCCTAGATCGACGCCGCCAACAGCTCTTGCGAATAGGGGTGGCTGGCTTGCGACTTTCGCAGCGTTTCGACGTCCATGATCTCGACGATCTCACCGTTTTTCATCACGGCCAGTTGTTCACACATATGACCCACAACGGACAGATCGTGGGACACCATCACATAGGTCAGCCCATGCGCGCTGCGCAGATCCGTCAGCAGGTTCAGGATTTCGGCCTGCACCGATACATCCAAAGCCGAGGGCGGCTCGTCCAGCAGCAGGATTTTCGGCTCGGGCGCCAAGGCGCGCGCGATGGCCACCCGTTGGCGTTGCCCGCCTGACAATTGGTGCGGATAGCGGAACCTGAATTTGCCACCAAGCCCAACATCATCCAGCAACTTGACCACGCGCGCGTCAATGTCGCGAAAACCGTGCAGATGCAGGGTTTCGCCCAGCACCTGATCAACCGAATGGCGCGGATGCAGCGAGGCGTAGGGGTCCTGAAACACCATCTGAACAGTCTTGTAGAACGCTTTGTGCCGCTTTTTGGTGATCGCCGCACCGTCCACCGACATCGCGCCCGACCATTGCGGGGCCAGCCCCATGATCGCGCGCAAAATGGTCGACTTGCCCGAGCCACTTTCCCCGACCAGCCCAAAACTGGCGGCACGATCGACCTGAAAGCTGGCGCCGCGCACCGCATCAACCCGGTC
>JBGCDD010000043.1:0-19542 GCA_045105075.1 Sedimentitalea sp.
GAAATGGTGATGCCGGGCGACAATGTCAGCTTCGGCGTGGAACTGATCGCACCCATCGCGATGGAAAACGGCCTGCGCTTCGCCATCCGCGAAGGCGGACGTACCGTCGGCGCCGGCGTCGTCTCCAAAATCCTCGAGTAAATCGGGCAAGGGTTGGGCGACAGTTTTTCCGGACCGTCGTCCAACCCCAACTCAACCGGGTGTCGCTGTTCAGGGACGCCCGACCCCACACCGGTTCTGACGGTCCCTCCGCAGCACCAACCAAAGAAGCGCAATTACCAAAAAGCGCCAATAAATACAGTGCGATGAAGGGCGACGGTGGTCGTTGTTCTTCCTCTCGCGCTTCGACCCGTTAAAGGGAATGACAAAATGGCCGCTCAAAGCCAAAATATCCGAATTCGCCTCAAGGCATTCGATTATCGTGTGTTGGACGCCAGCACGCAGGAAATCGTGAACACAGCCAAACGGACCGGCGCCAATGTGCGCGGCCCGATCCCGCTGCCTAACAAAATTGAAAAATTCACCGTTCTTCGCGGCCCGCACGTCGACAAAAAGTCGCGTGACCAGTTTGAAATCCGCACGCACAAGCGTTTGCTGGACATCGTCGATCCGACCCCCCAGACCGTGGATGCGCTTATGAAGCTCGACCTCGCCGCTGGCGTGGATGTCGAGATCAAGTTGCAGTCGTAAGGGGGGCTCAGACAGATGCGCTCTGGAATTATCGCTAAAAAAGTCGGCATGACCCGGCTGTTCATGGAAGACGGCAAGCAGATCCCTGTGACCGTTCTTCATCTCGACAACTTGCAGGTTGTGGCTCAGCGGACGTCCGACAAGGATGGCTATACAGCTGTTCAACTCGGTGCGGGCGCGGCCAAAGCCAAACGCACCAGCCAAGCCATGCGCGGGCATTTTTCCGCGGCCAAGGTGGAGCCCAAGCGCAAAGTCGCTGAGTTTCGGGTGTCTGAGGACAATCTGATCGGTGTGGGTGAGGAAATCTCGGCCGAGCATTTCCTGGCCGGTCAAAAGGTCGATGTCAGCGGCACCTCGATTGGTAAAGGCTTTGCCGGTGCTATGAAACGTCACAACTTTGGCGGCCTGCGCGCCACGCACGGTGTGTCGATCAGCCACCGTTCGCACGGCTCAACGGGCCAATGTCAGGACCCCGGCAAGGTGTTCAAGGGCAAGAAAATGGCCGGACACATGGGCGCTGCCCGTGTGACGACACAGAACCTGGAAGTTGTGAAAACAGACGCAGATCGCGGCTTGATCATGATCAAAGGCGCGGTTCCCGGTTCCAAAGGCGGCTGGGTCACTGTCAAAGATGCCGTGAAGAAAAAACTGCCCGACGGTGTGCCATTCCCGGCGGCTCTGAAAACCACGGCCGCTCCGGCAGCCGAAGCACCCGCAGAAGAAGCGCCTGCGGAAGGTGGTGAAGCATGAAACTTGATGTGATCAATCTGGACGGCGCAAGCGCTGGTTCGGTCGACCTGGACGAGGCGCTGTTTGGTCTCGAACCGCGTGCCGACATCCTGCACCGCGTTGTCCGCTGGCAGCGTAACAATGCGCAGGCTGGCACTCACAAGGTGAAAACCCGCTCTGAGGTCAAATATTCGACCAAGAAGATCTATCGCCAAAAAGGCACCGGTGGCGCTCGTCACGGTGCGCGTTCGGCGCCGATCTTTCGCGGTGGTGGCATCTATAAGGGCCCGGTTGTGCGCAGCCACGGCCACGATCTGACCAAGAAGTTCCGCAAGCTGGGGTTGCGCCACGCGCTGTCCGCCAAAATGGCTGCGGGCGAACTGGTTGTGATCGACACGGCAGAAACCGAAGGCAAGACGTCGGCTTTGGCCAAACAGATCGCCAAGCTGGGCTGGAAACGCGCCTTGATCATCGATGGTTCCGCCGTCAATGAAGGGTTCGCAAAAGCCGCAAAGAACATCGAAGGTCTGGATATCCTGCCGACGATGGGCGCAAACGTTTATGACATCCTCAAGCGTGACACTTTGGTGATCACAAAGGCGGGCGTCGAAGCACTGGAGGCTCGACTGAAATGAGCGCGAAGGCAGAACATTACGATGTGATCCGCAAGCCGATCATCACCGAAAAGGCCACCATGGCGTCCGAAAACGGAGCCATTGTGTTCGAAGTAGCGATGGGCAGCAACAAGCCGATGATCAAAGAGGCCGTCGAGGCGTTGTTTGGCGTCAAGGTTAAGGCGGTCAACACGACGATCACCAAAGGCAAAGCCAAACGCTTCCGGGGTCAACTTGGCAAGCGTAAGGACGTCAAAAAGGCCTATGTGACGCTCGAAGAGGGCAACACGATTGACGTGACCACAGGTCTTTAAGACCCGACTCAGAACGATTTGAGAATAACAACCCTGGCTACGAAAGTGGCCAGGGTTTTTGCTACTTGGGTGCGCGCCAATACGATTTGCCACCTTTGAGTGATTGTGTTCGATTGGAACCCGTAAATCGGGCGCTGTTTTCTGTTCACGATATCAATACGAAGGAGTTGGTGCCCTCCTTCATTGCTGTTCTTACTGTTCAAACCTGTCCAAGACGGACGCCGGGCTGACCTCTACAAAGGTTGAGCTTGAGACAATTCGGCACGCGGCGCGGATTTTTCGACCCATGTCAGTTGAATGGCATATCTGACTGCAAAAGATCAGCCGCATAAACGGCTGCCTGTTCGTCAAATGCGCGCCAAAGTCGGGTGGTCAATCGTTGGGGTTTTGCTTGGTCAAAGCATCCCGCAGCACGTCTCCGGCCAGATTGATCGCCAGAACGCAGGCAACCACGGCAAGTCCGGGCCAGATCATTTGCAACGGCGTCGAGCGCATGTGGATGCGGGCGTCCAGCAGCATTGTGCCCCATTCCGGCATCGGGGGTTGCACCCCAAACCCGAGAAAACCCAAGGCCGATATGCCTAGGATGGCGCGTGCGAACATACCTGTCCAAACCACCATAAGCGACGGCAGGAGCGACGGAAGATAGTGCCACCGCGCAATGCTGAGCGGTGACATGCCGGCAAGGCGCGCCTGAACCACGTAGCCGCGTGTCTTTAGCGACAGCCCGATGCCGCGTGCCACCCGCGCGTATCGCATCCAGCCCGTGACTGTCAGCGCAAAGATCAAGCTGCTGGTGCCCGCGCCCAGCACCCCGGCAATGACGACGGCGGCGACCAGTTCGGGAAAGGCCAGAAACGTGTCGGTGGTGCGCATCACAACCCAGTCCATCAGCTTGCCGCCCTGCGCTGCGACCAGCCCGACAAGGGTGCCGATGCACAGGCCCATGACGGAAATGAGAAAGGCAAGGCCAAGCGACCAGCGTGCGCCATGCAACAACCGCGACAGGATGTCCCGCCCCAATGCATCTGTGCCGAGGTACCAATCTGCGCCCGGCGGGCTGAGCCGGTTGGGGATGTTGATCGCGGTTGGGTCATGTGGGGCCAGCAACGGGCCTACGAGGGCCAGCGCCACAAACAGGATGGCAAGGGCGATCACACTACGCATCATGCTCTCCCATGCGGGGATCGATGGCGCGGTAAATCACGTCAATGGCGAGGTTGATCATGACAAACAGAAATGCCGATAGGATCACAACGGCCTGCACTTTGGGGAAGTCACGCGCAAAGATGGCATTGACCAGAAAGCTGCCAAGACCGGGGCGCGCAAAAATCACCTCGACGATGACAAGCCCTTCGAGCAGGAACGCCAGCTCAAGGCCCAGAACCGTAATCACCGGAACGGCGGCATGGGGGGCAATGTGATGACGTTGGACAAGACGTTCGTCAACACCGCGACGGCGCACCGCAGGCAGGAAAGGTTGATCGCGGGCCTCTAGAATGCCCGAGCGCAAAATACGGGTGAGTGATGCGGCCACGCCCAGCCCAAGCGTGAGGGCGGGCAGGATCGCATGTGTCGGCGTTCGCGCACCCATAGCCGGCAGCCAGCCAAGGTGGACTGCAAACAAAAGGATCAACAGCAACCCCAGCCAAAAGGCCGGAATCGCGGCTCCGAGCGACGCGAGCGCGACCGCAGACCGGTCCAGCCAACCGCCGGGGCGTCTGGTCGCGATAATTGCAAGCGGAAGGGAAATCGCGCAGCCAATAAACAGTCCAAACAGCGCCAGCGGAAACGTGTAAGACGCGGCGGTCACAAGGTCGGGCCAGACCTCGCGCCCGGTCACAGAGGACTGTCCGAAATCGCCCACCAGAAGCGGTGTGATCCAGGTTTGAAACGCGGTCCAGAACCCGGCATCCAAACCGGCCTCTGCGCGGATCTGGTCGACCACCTCGGCTGGCACTTGTGCATCAAAGCGGGCCAGTGCAATGGCCAGCGCCGGATCGCCGGGCGCATGCCACAACAGGGCAAAAGTGGCCAGCGCGGCGCCAGACAGAACTACCACCACACGCACCAAAAGCCCCAAGACCAGCCTGATCATGCGACGCGCTCCAAAGCGCCAAGCGCAAAGGCCGCATCGCGCAAGGTGCGACCATAGGCAGAGCCCGGCGCTTCGATGAATACCTTTGCGGGAGACATTTCTTCGATCCGTCCGGCGCGCAGCACCGCGATGTCATTGGCATAGGCGGCGGCGTAGCCAAGGTCATGGGTGACGATCAGGGCGGCAAAGCCGATCTGGGCCTGTAAATCAGCAATGAGCCGCGCGGTGTGCTTTTGGGTGACGGCATCCAGTGCGGACAGCGGTTCATCAAACAACACAAGCGGCGGGGCGGCAATCAGAGCGCGCAGAATGCCAATCCTTTGGGCCTGGCCGATCGAAACCTGTGTGGGGCGCCGGTCCAGCAGATCAGGCGCGATTTCCAATCTGCGACACAGCGCCATCAAACCACTAGCATCGACAGGCAAACGCTGTGCCACAAGCGGTTCCATCACCGACTGACGCAAGGACAGGGCCGGGTTAAAGGCGCTGCGGGGTTCCTGCATCACCAACGCCGGACGACAGGCCCGAACCGGTTTGCCGGACCAGCTGATTTGACCAGAAGCGCATCGCACCAGCCCAAGGATCGCGCCGATCAATGTGGATTTCCCGGCGCCGCTTTCGCCAACGACGGCCAGCGTGTGAGCGGGGGCAACAGACAGCGAAACATCGTGCAGCGTTTCAATCTGCCCCCGCCGCACCGAGACGTTTTCAACGCTCAGCATGGCAGCTCCAGCCAATTTCGATGCGCACACAGCGACTGGGCCGCCGGGGTTTCGGGGTTCGACAGGAACTGTTCGGTTGGTGCATCTTCGACGATGCGACCCGCGTCCATAACCATCAGGCGCGACACACGCCGCGCCGCCAGCCCCAGATCATGGGTGATCAGCAACAGAGCCGTAGAGCGATCGGACAAATAGCGCTCGAGCAGGTCCATCGTGCCTGCGGCAACCACTGGATCAAGCGCCGACGTGGGTTCATCCATCACCAACAGATCCGGTGTGCCGATCAAGGCCATGGCAATGACAAAACGCTGCTGCATGCCCCGGCTCCATCCCCAGGGACGATTGCGCAAATCACCGCCGTCGATGCTGAGCGCCGAAAGCAAGGTGGTCATCCGCACGGGATCGGGAGCAAGGTTCAGCGCGCGCGTCGCCTCGGCCCAGTGAAACGCCATCGATCTGAGCGGGTCGAGCGCCTCATCTGGGCTTTGCGGCACATGGGCCACGCTTTGGCCGGCGCCCCGAAGCGCATCAATCAGGGTGTGCCCCAGGGTCGATTTTCCGGACCCAGACGCACCAACAAGCCCGACGCGTTCGCCGGGCCTGATCGAAAAGGTTGTCGGATGTAAAATAGTGCGGCCTGAGCGGGTTGCGCTCAGACCAGTGGCAGAAAGTGTCATTCCATCAATTTGGTCTCATGGGTGATCCAATAGGTCTCGGTTGGATGTACGGCGTAACCGGTCAAACCAGCACGCGCAACAACTGCTTGGCTCACGTGAAAGACCGGAAGCAAGGGCACATCTGTGGCGATGATCTGCTGAACCTCGTCAAAGATGGCTTTGCGCTTGGCCTGCTCAAAAGTTGTGCGACCCTGTACCAGCAATTCATCCATCTTTGGGTTTGCATATCCGCCCGCGTTCGAGCCGCCATCAGAGGCCAGCAAGAACCCCAAGATCGAGCTGGGATCGCCCTGGGGCAACATCACCCAGGCCTGCAGGAACATGTCCCCGTCGCCCGCCTTTAGTGCGTCATTGCTGGCGCCGTATTCGCCGACCCGCACCGTGGCCGTCACACCGATCTGCTGCAGGAACGCTTGGGTGATTTCTGCTGTTGGCGGCAGGGCCGCGCGCGAGGCATAGGTCAGGATTTCGATCTCTAGCGGAGCGCCATCGAGCATCCAGCGCCCGCCTTGTTTGACCGCGCCGGCCTCGGCCAGCAACGCTTCGGCGCGCGCCGGGTCATAGGTCGGCGCGATGTCGGAAGCCCAGCTTTTGCCAGCCGGATAGATTGTCCCCGCGGGGACGCCGCCAACACCGGACAGCACGGCGTCAACAATGCCATTGCGGTCAATCGCCAGAGACACCGCCTGACGGATCAGCGGGTTTGCCAGCGGACCAGATGCGGTGTTCATCGAATAGAAATAAAGCCGGGCGGTTGGCGCCGTAAACCCAAGCGCGCCGGTGTTTTTGATGCGCTCAAAGTCGGATTCAGGGTAGTTGATGACCATATCAATCTCGCCCGCCTCAAAGGCCAGTGACGCCGCCGCGGGATCGGGCGACGCCACAACGCGCACCTCTTCAAAACCCGGAGCGCCAAGGCGATAGTCTGTGTTGGCTTCAACACGGTACAATTGATCGGGCACCGCTTCGCGGAAGATATAGGGACCGGTTGCATTGATCGGGAACGCGTCGGAGGGCGCGCCAAGAATGGCAACGCCGGGGTCCGACAGGCTCCATTGGAAGGCCGCATTTGCGCTTTTTGTCTCAAACACAACGACACTGTCGCCATCCGTTGACATGCCTGCCAGATCAAGCACCCGGGCGATGCGCGCGTTGTAGGCTGGGTTGTCTTCTTGCGAGATTGGCGCAATCGCATCGATCACGGCCTGTGCGGTAACAGGGCTGCCATCGTGAAACGCCAGACCCTCGCGCAGCGTCACGCGCCATGTGGTGGGCGCGGCTTGTTCGATGCTGCTTGCCAGACGCGGGTAGAGGTTCAGGTCATAATCGATGCCCATCAGCGTTTCGGTCACGCCTGTCTGGTTCGACATCCAACCGTTATAGCCCGCACGTGGATCGGGAACTTCGGCCTTGGGACCGAAGGTGACGGAAATGGCAAGGGTGCCATCCTGCGCCGCAACGGGCTGTGCCAGCCCAAACGCCAAAAGCGCAGCAGCTGTGATGCGCGTGAATCGTGACATGGGGTTTTCCTTTTGTCTTACTGTGTGAGTATGTGATGGGGTGGCTGGCGGTCTCGCGCCAATGTGCGTTGCTCGGTTTGGGTCAGTATTTGAAGGGCGTCTTGTGGGCTCAGGCCTTTTGCAGTGGCGCGGTTCCAGACACGGTGGGCAGAGGCGGGCGACCACGGCAATGCCGCTGTTGCCAGCCAGTTTCGCAGGGGTTCGGGCAGGGCATCATAGCTGCGCATCGGGTTTGCATGGCGCCGTTTTCGGCGCAAGTGTGTTGCCCCAAGATTGTGGTTCATTCGGCGCATTCCAGCTCGGAAATCGGATCAAGCACAAGGACCAGACGGGTTTGGCCGGTGCCCTCAATCGGTGGTGAGCGGTGCAACAGACCGGATGCAGGTTTTTCGGGCCAAAGGGTGCCACGCAACAGAATGGGCGACCCTGTTGGAACAGTGAAAACCCGCGAGGGCTGATCGCCGTTTCGCGAAATACCGTATTGTGTGCCGGTGCCGCGATAGGTGCAGACAAGGCGCGAGGTGATCGCATCGATGTGGAACTTTCGGCAGGCATTGTTTGTCACCGCTTGCAACCGCAGCCGCAGATACTGTGTCTGCATCAGATCTGTGAACATGTCGGACAGCGCGGTCGCGTCATCGATCAACTGCGTGCGCTCGGCGCAGTCGGGGGTGTCGGCGATCTTGCAAAGCTCGGTCAGCGCATCGCGAACAGAGCCTCGGTGCAGGTTGATCCGGCCATTGGGCAAGCGTTCCGGTGCCAGCGCGTTGATCCATGATTGAAAACGTCGGCTGGGTTGTTTGTGCCAGATCGCCGCCGCACAGCCAGGTTTCAAAAATGCTGTCAGGTCTTCAGCAGTGCCGGCCACCGCAACGCCGACGCAGGCGTCTTTCACGACCTCGCGCACAAGGCTCATGCCGCTTCCTCGGCGCGCCGCCATAGCGGGAAGGGATCAGGGTAATCTGGCAGATCATCCGGACCGGTTGCCGCCAGCGCGGGAACAAGACAGCCATCCAGACGGGCCTTTAACGTGGGCCAATCGATGCCTGCGCCAATAAAGACCAGCTCCTGGCGACGGTCACCCCAGGGCTCTTGCCAGTGCGCCTGCATGTAGGTCTGCGCGCTTTCGTGGTCCGGCCATGTGTCTTTTGGAACAGAGGCCCACCATGTCCCCAAAGGTGTCACGCTGGACAAAGACCCTGCCAGCGAAAACTCGGCAACCCAGCCCGGACGTGTCGCAATCCAAAAATGCCCTTTGGCGCGAATGACGCCGGGCAGGTCGCTGTTCAGCACCTCCATGATCCGCTCGGGAATGAACGGCAACCGCGCGCGGTACACAAAAGACGCGACGCCGTATTCCTCGGTCTCGGGGATATGATCGGCAAAGCCATACAGCTCTTTGGCCCACATGGGATGTTCGTGCGCCTTTTCGAAATCAAACAGCCCGGTATCCAGAATCGCGCCAGCCGGAACATCCGATTGATCTGTTTCGATGATTTGGGCATCCGCGTTCAGGCTGCGAATGATCTTGCGCGCGGCGTCCACACGCTCGGGGCCGGCATCGGTGACCTTGTTCAAGACCACAACATTGGCAAATTCGATCTGATCCGTCAGCAAATGCACCAGCGTGCGTTCATCTTCCTCGCCCATCGTCTCGCCACGGTCGCGCAGAAAATCGTGGCTTGAAAAATCATTCAGCAGGTTGGCCGCATCAACCACCGTCACCATCGTATCAAGGCGCGAGACATCGGCGAGGCTTTTGCCGGACTCGTCGCGAAAATCAAAGGTGGCGGCGACTGGCAAGGGTTCGGAAATCCCGGTGGATTCGATCAGCAAGTAGTCAAACCGTCCCGCGTCAGCCAAGCGACGGACCTCGTCCAGCAAATCGTCGCGCAGCGTGCAGCAAATGCATCCGTTGGACATTTCAACAAGCGTTTCATCAGTGCGGCTGAGTTCGGTGTCTGCGCGCACCAGATCGGCGTCGATGTTCACCTCGGACATGTCATTGACAATCACCGCCACCCGACGCCCCTCGCGGTTGTTCAGCACACGGTTGAGAAGTGTTGTTTTCCCGGCGCCAAGAAAACCCGAAAGGACCGTGACGGGAAGGCGCGTTTCTGACATGGGTTGTTCCGATCGCTGCTGCACAAGTCAAGTAACTTACTCAGTTACTAGACCAATGCAACCGCAAATGTTACGTGTATCATCCGTTTGGAAATTTGGCATCAATGAAACGCAATTCCCGACTGTCACTTGCTTTGCACACATTGGGTCATATGGCCGGTGAGCCAGAACGGATGCGCACATCCGCCGACATCGCAGAGCACGCCGGCACCAACCCCGTCGTGGTCAGGCGGGTGCTAGGCAAGTTGCGAGAGGCCGGGTTGTTGCAATCGGAAAAAGGGCATGCGGGTGGCTGGCGTCTTGCCAGGTCGCCGCAACAGATCACGCTGGCCGACGTTTACCTGGCGTTGGACGAGAGTCTTATTGCGACTGACGTTCAAGAGGACGCGTCTGACTGCTCGGTAGAGCATATCCTGCAAAAGAAAGTCGCGTCCGTCATGGCGGATATCGAACGCAGTTTGATCGAACGCCTCGCAGGAACAACAATCGCTGAGGTGCGTGAAACGGGCGACGCGGTCCACAGTTAGGATCTGTTTTTTACGCAAAAGAGCTGGAAGCTTTGGCGCCGCGACCCGTCTTTGGATCGCGAAACCTCTGAGCGCGGTTTGGAAACGCTGTTTCAGTCAGGTGCTATGCTGGCGATTTTCGCCCGTTGCCAAATCGTGGTGAGGTGGCTTGAAAATCACCAAGAAGCCTCTGCGTGCCGAGACATTGCGTCAGATCACCATTCAGGCCGCGCGATGTATAGATGCTTGCGGCGGGTTTACGAAGCCAACAAAATCAGCAGGTAGAGACCAAGAACAATGCCGCTGAGCCCAGTGCCAAGCGCACCAAACATCCGACATAACACAAAAATCCGCGCTGCGTTTTCCTGTCCGTGCGAGCCGGCCAAGGATGAAAACGCCACTGCGTGGGATATCCGCGAGATCAAAAAGGCGATGCCAAGACCTGTTGTGATCATGGTGCCGCCGGACAGCATTTCCGCAAAGCCGAGAACGACAAGAAAGATCGCGGCATTTTCGGCTAGATTGCCATGCCGCCGGACTTTGCGTTCCAGTTCCTTGTCATTGCCAACGCCAACACCGATTGAGACTTTGCCCCTGTAAGTGCCTGTTATCATCATGAATATCTGCTGCGCTACAATCAAAATTGCACCGACAAATGCAGCGACGACTGGGAATTCCATCATATGTCTCCAGTGGTTCGGACGGGTTGGTCCTGTTGCTCTGAAGCACTATTTGGGCAAGCAAGTTCACATTGTCATTGGCGCATATTGCACCGGGGTGGCGCGTTCATGCACCACTGATGCCGAGAAACTGGGGTTTCATGTCGCGCAGAACCTTTTCGGCAAAGGTCATGAATGCTCTGATCCGTGCCGTTCGACGCAGATCACTGTGGGTGAGCAACCAGATGTCGCGCGCTTTGATGGGTTTGCGGTCGGTGGCCCGCACCAAGGCCGGATCATTGTCACCCATGATGCAAGGCAGCATTGCCAGACCCAGCCCTCCGCGCGCGGCGGCTTGTTGCATGGCGGGTTCCGGGAAGTGCCCCCAAAGAGGCACACGTCCAAAGCCCGCTTCCCTGGTCCACGCCGGGTGCCGGTTTTTCCCCGCGTGCCAAGACACCCACCGCGCGGATTCAGGGTGATTATCAAAATCATGCGCGTCCAGATACGCTTGGGTCGCATAAGCCGTTTGATAGTAAGGAAACAGCCGTTTGCCCACCAGCGTTTCAGGCGGATTATTGTCAATGCGCACCGCAATATCAGCTTCGCGACGAGACAGATCGACGAACTTGGTCGTCATGATCATATGCACTTCGATGTTCGGGTGGGTTTCGGCAAACTCAGCCAGTTTTGGCCCAAAGGCATAGACGGCCACGGGCTCGGCCAATGCTACGGTCACAACACCACTCAGATCGTGATCCTGCCCTGAAATCACCCGCTCTGCATCATTCAAACGCAGCCCACAGTCCTGCACAGTTGCGGCCAGCCGCTCGCCAGCCGCGGTCATGACAAAGCCCTCTGGCTTGCGATCGAACAGTTTGGTGCCAAGCGCATGTTCCAGGCTATCCATGCGCCGGCTGACTGTTGAATGGTGCACATTCAGCTCTTTTGCGGCGCGACGCACAGAGCCTGCAACCGCAACGACCGCGAAACTCTTGACGTCTTCCCAGTCCAAATTGAGCGCACCAAGCATGTTGATGTCCTTTCTATTGCATTAAAAGTGGCGCGTTGATGCAACGCTATGGCGCGAAAAAGGTCAATGACGTTCTATTTTTGCGTCGCTAGCTTCGGGCGGTATCAACAGCGCGAATGTGACCTGTTGCTGTTTCGAGGCGTGCAGTTCAGGCGGCCGCGTCACCACATGGGCATCGCCACAAGAGCATGGCAGGTTGATCTGTGGCGCCCGCCAACCGATCAACACGCTGGAGAAAATCACATGAAGAAGATGCTAATGCGGGGACTTGGTCTGGTCTTGGTCGGGCTCATCATCACGGGCTTTGTCATCACACGCGATGGAACGCTCAAAACGCCGACCGGAACGGGAACCGTGTCACTGGTACAGGGCGAATTTGAGGCATTTGCGTTGCCGAATTACGCCGCCAAATTGCCGACAGCCTGCCGTAGGATCAGTTTCGGATCATCATGCCAACGCTGGTCGGCCTTGGCTTTTCAAGCAAGGTCCCGGCCAGCCAGCATTCGATTGAAAATCATCTCACCTGGTTAAACGTGTTGTTGACTGAATTGGCTTTGTCAGAGCTGATATTTGTCGGGCAGGACTGGGGTGGGCCGCTCGGCGCAGGCGCGCTGGAACGGTCTCCTGAACTGCTCAAGGGCATTGGCGCACATGGCTGTTTTCGACCCCGATCACCCGGACCCGGCTCATCAGCGTGCCATGGACATATTCGGGCCGGTGTCGGCGCGTCTGACTTGAGGCGCGTCTTGGGTTTGACTGTCACCCGGCATGCACAGCCATGTCCAAAGAGGCGCGTCGGGTCAGCTGCGACACGCAACAGATCCGCCTCTCGCCAGATTGCTTCGCAATCGATTGCCGGGCGATAGGATAGGGCGGAACGACGGCTGAGGGAACGGTTTGTCGGCTTTGGTCTTTTGGCAGAAGAACCGTCCCAGCGACCTGGGAAACCCGAGGCAAGAATTTCAATGCGCGCAGCGATCTAAAACGAAAAGCTGCACCTGTCGCAGGGGGCAATAACGCGTTGATAGTAAATCGGCCGCGCGGATGGAGCATAGGCGACGGCAGAGATTTGAAAGGCCAATGCGGTCGGGTCGAGATCAAATTGTGTACTCTCGATTGCGTTCGGCATCATCGTTTCAAGATGCTGGGTTGCGCGAGAAGTATGAACATTGAATCGCTCGCTCAGAAGTCTTCGAATGTTGACCATCTTGAGCTCGGCGGGCGACACGTCGGACAATTCCGGTGCGATGCGATAGGGCAGGACCATTTCCGCACCAACACGCACGCTGCCATCCATTTTGATGCGCCGCAAAATGCGCAGGAACAGGTGATCATTTTCAAAGTGTTTGCACCACGGGCCATTGGATTGGGTGCGTTCTATTTCGACCTCGCTGCGGGTGATCTTCATGCGATCGCCGGTTTTTTTGTCCGAGAACCGGAAATGCCAGACATCGCTGCTGTAGGCTTCGCTTGAGGCAACGCGGGTCCCGTCGCCGCGGCGCCGGACAATGACGTCATATTGCTGAAGTTCCTGCATCGCCGCCTGAACGGTGCCAAGGCTGATGCCGAGGATTTTGACCAGACGGGTTTCCGGCGGCACCAGTTCGCCGGGAGACAGCAGGCCCTCGGTGATGACCCCGGCAACGGCCAACCGCACAGCAGAACGTTTGGTGATCCCCGATTGCGCAACAAGCCGGGCAAATTCTTCGGCGATCAAGGTTTCAATATCGGGTTTAGCACGAACGAGGGTCATTTTCGCAGCACGGCCATGCCCAGAACGGCAACGGTCAGCAAGAGGAAGACAAGGGCAATCGGACTGGAGAAGATTGCTGTGATGTCTGATTTGTAAAGCAGCATGCTTTGCCGGAACGAGGTCTCGAGCATGCCGCCAAGCAAGAAGCCAATCACCAGGCACACGACCGAAAACCCGGTGCGGCGCATCGCGAGGCCGACGCCTGCAAAGATCAGCATGACAGCCACGTCAAACAGTGATTGTGTCGGCAGGTAGACGCCAACAATACACATCGCAATGACCGGCGGCAGCACCAGCGCCTTGGGGGTGCGGGCAATCATCGCCCAGATCGGGATGCCAAGCCGGCCAATCGCCAGATGGACAAAATTCGCCATCAGCATCGAGGCAAAAAGCGCGTAAATCACGTCGCCATGCATGGTCAGCATGAAGGGTCCCGGCACGATGCCATGAATGATGAACGCGCCAATCAGCAGGGCGGCAGCGATGTTGCCAGGCACGCCAAGGGCAATGGTCGGCACGAGGTTTGCGCCCACGACTGCACTGTTGGCCGCCTCAGTTGCGATGATCCCTTCGGGATTTCCTTTGCCAAACGAGTCCGGGTCTTTGGACGCGCGGCGCGAGCTGCCATAGCTTAGAAAGGCCGCCAGTGTGACGCCCAGCCCCGGCAACATGCCCACGCCAGAGCCGATCAGCGCCGACCGTCCGATGGTTTTCCAATAGCCAAAGAACTCGCGGGCGGGCAGCTTGCGGTTGGCTTGTTTGGCCAGATCCATCGCTTGTTGGGACATGGCTGGATTGCGTTGGAGATCAAACATCTGCTCAATGATCGAGGCCAGCGCCAGCGCGCCAATCGCCAGTCCAATCAGCGGGATACCGTCAAACAGGTTCACCTCGTCAAAGGTCATGCGGGACGTGCTGTCGACCGGATCAAGACCGATGGTGGACAAAAAGACCCCAAGGAAAATCGCGATCAGCCCTTTGATGGGCGAGTCTCCCGAGATCCCTGCCAGCAGAGCAAAGGCAAAAAGCAGCACGGAGGTGTATTCAAGCGGCCCGAATTGCAGGGCGATGGCGGCAAACGGGACCACAAGGAAGATCAGCAGGAAATCCGATATGGTGTCACCGGTGACAGACGAATAAAGCGCAAACTTCATCGCCCGCTCGGCCTCTCCGCGTTTGGCCATCGGATAGCCGTCAAGGGCAGAGGCGGCGGCCTCGGGGGTTCCCGGTGAATTCAGCAAGATAGCCGGGATTGCGCCGCCCGATGTGCCGCCTTTGTTGACCCCCACAAGAAAGGCGATGGCCGGGATCGGGGACATATAATAGGTCACCGGGATCAGCACCGCGAGCGCTGTGACACTGCCCAGTCCGGGAATCGCGCCGATGACAATGCCCAGCGTGATGCCCGCCGCGATGAACAGCAGATTGTAGAGCGTGAAGGCGGCCTCAAAACCAGCAATCAGGTTTTCAATCATTGTGGTTTGCCCCTCCGATCAGGGCAGATCGACGGTGAAGATTTGCCAGGCACCGAAATCGACGACCACCGCAAAGCCGATCGCCAGCAGGGCCGACAGCCACCACTTTTGGTAGCGTACAAAGAAACCGCCGAGAAACACGATGGCAATCGCCAGTGGCACAAAGCCCAATCGCGGCAGCGCGAAATGGATGGCAAGCCCGACGGCGCACCAGACCGCAATTTCCAGAAGGATCAGCCGCCCCGGCAGGTCATCACCGGTTTCGCGGGGCCGCATGACGGCTGTCAGTCCAAGACCAACGGACAGGATCAGCACCAGAGCCGCTGATATCATCGGGAACATCGCGGGCGCGATGTCGTTCTCGCTGTAGGGGGGCTCTGTGTGGTTGGGTATCAGCCACAGCAGGCAGACCAAAGCAGCGGCGGCAAGAACTGCCGCCGCCGTCAGATCCGTCCAGCGTGTGGAGGGAACCGCTGTGCTCATTGAACTTTGGACAGCACTTCCTTGAGACCTGCGATCATATCGTCAATGTCATTGGCCAGCTGCGCCGACCCGACGAATTTGGCCGGGAATTTCAGCTTGTTGGTCACCATGTCCACAAACTCGGCATCGGTCGTTGCCTTTTCGATGGCGGTTTCCAACGTTGCCACGATGTCGGCCGGCGTGCCTTTTGGCACCACGAGCACGGCCTGGCTTGGCATTGACACGCCAAAGGTTTCGCTCACCGAAGGGATATCGGCAGAGGCCAGCAAGCGGCCCGGGTTCATCGACATCAGAACTTTCATTTCATCGCCGTAGCGGTTGTGAACGCCACCGGACCAGGCGAAATCAACCTTGCCGCCCAGCAAGAATGGCACCATTTCGCCGCCGCCTTTGGTCGGGATGGCCTGCCATTTTACGCCTACTTGCGCTCCGATGAAATCAACAAAAATCTTCGACATACCGCCCTGATCCGCAAAATTGAGGGAGTTTGTCTTGGCGTATTCGATGAGCTCGTCCATTGTGTCGAACGGGGCATCCGCCTTGGCAATGATGGCCTGCTGATACTCGGTGATTTGGCCGACATAGGTGAAGCTGTCGACATCGTATTTCACGTTTTGGGTCATTGGCGGCCACAGCAGTGAGCTGACCGCAGCAAAGAGCACAGTGTATCCGTCCGGTGCCATTGCGGCGACCTCTGTGGCACCCACCGCGCCACCTGCACCGGGGCGCGTTTTGACCACAACATTGACGCCAAGCGCTTCGCCCAGGGCCTTGGAGAAGACGCGCGCCATTGTTTCGGTGCTGCCGCCAGCCTTGTAGGGCACCACAAGAGTCACGGGTTTCTCAGGATACTCAGCCGCCGCGGTAACGGCGCTTGCGCCCAGGGCAACTGCCGCCAGAACTGACATCATCTTACGTCGCGTGAAATTCAACATAGTCCTCTCCCCCATTGGAGTTGTTTATGAGTAGTGCTTCTTGGCATAAACTATAGAGTTTTCATCTTTGAGTCTATCGCCTAGTCTTTCCGTGACCCCTTATTGGCAGCACGGAGACATCAGATCATGACCGGTTCCACTTTTTTCAGCGCAGTTGAGTCCTATCTGGTTGGTGACAACGCCCCGTCTGTGCGACCCGGCGATGATCCTGCGCTGTATGGTTCTGCAACACTGGACCCTTTGGGCGCGGTCGAGGTGCGCAGCTATCAGACGTTTCAGGTGACCTACCGGGTGGGACGCATCGGCCTTGATGACATGGGCGGCATTCGCGTGTGTTTTCGCATGATCTCGGACAGCGGCAAATTGCAGGCGCATAGCCCGTCTGCGCCCAACTACGTGTCTGCCACATGCAGCGGCAGCGGCACGATTTCCCTGACAGTCGGTCCAGACGGGCAGCGGCCCTGGAACCTGGCCGTCACCGCGCAACTCAATGGCGGGTATCTGGATGAAGGTGATGAGATCGTGCTGACCTTCGGGGATACCTCGCAGGGTTCGCTTGGCATGTTGATGCAGACATTTGCCGAAGGCGGGTTCGAGTTCAAGGTGATGACGGATGTGCAGGCCACCGGCAATTACCTGCCCCTTGAGCAGCAATTCACGGTGCCAATCGTTGCGGGCCCGCCGCACAAATGGTTCGGGGTTGTCCCGACACTGCGCAGGCCGGACGAGGCGTTTCATCTGGGCCTGAAATGCGAAGACATCTGGGGCAATCCGACGGCCAAGGTGTCCGGAAGGGTCCGTTTAGAGCCATCGATGCCGGTTGCTGGGTTGAAAGCCGAGTTTGACTACGCCCCCGACGACCGCGCGCTGGTGCTTGAGGGGCTTTGCGTCGCCGAAGAAGGCACGCTGCGCATCAAAGTGTTTGTGGACGACACAGAGGTTGCCGAGGCCGGGCCGCTGGTGATCGCAAAGGGCGATCACGCTGGTTTCTGGGGCGATCTGCACGGGCAAACGGGTGAAACTGTCGGTGTTAACACGATCGAAAGCTACTTTGACTTTGCCCGCAACAAGGCGTTCCTTGAGGTTTCTGCCCATCAGGGTAACGATTTTCAGATCAACAAGGCATTCTGGGCAAAACTGAATGTCACGACGGCAGAGTGGGACGAACCCGGCCGGTTCACCGTTTTTCCGGGGTATGAATGGTCCGGCAACACCGCAATTGGCGGTGACCACAATGTCTTTTTCGCGGACGAAGGCCGCCCGATCTATCGGTGCAGCCACGCCATAATGGAAGACAGATCGGAAATGGGCAGCGATGCCAATACGCTGACGGACCTCTACACCGCGCTCCGGGATGAAAACTCGGTTGTCTATGCCCATGTCGGCGGGCGTTATGCCAACATCCACTATGATCACGATCCACTGCTTGAGACGGCGGTGGAAATGCACTCGGCTTGGGGAACATTCGAATGGATCCTCACCGACGGTTTTCCTCTGGGGCGTCGTGTCGGGGTGGTTTGCAACTCTGATGGGCACAAGGGACGCCCCGGTGCCTCTTACCCCGGTGCCTCGACCTTTGGCGCTTTTGGGGGGCTGACGTGTTTTCTGACGGATCGCAACGATCGCGCCTCTATCATGGAAGCGCAGCGGCGTCGGCACCATTACGGCACAACTGGCTGCCGGATGCATATGGCAGTGACAGCCGCGCTGCCCGAAGGATCAACGATTGCGGAGCGCAACCCCGATGCTGTGCCAGACACACCGCGCCACCCCGCACGACGTGCGATCATGGGCGATATCGTTGAAACCAGTGCAGACAGTGTTGAGCTGAACATAGACGTGGCCGCCCACGCAGGCATTCTAGAGGTTGAACTGCGCCGCGGCAGTGATGTTCTGGAAACGCTGCGCCCGTTTGACGAAAAGGATCTTGGTCGCCGGGTGCGCGTTGTCTGGTCAGGGGCCGAATACCGTGGCCGTGGGCGCAACACGACGTGGCGCGGGCAAATCCGCTTTGACGGTGCACAAATCGAGCGTTTTGAGCCGATCAACAAATGGAACCCCGAAAGCAGGTTGAATCCCACCGGATCGGACAGCGTTGTGTTTGAGACGATCACCACCGGGAACTTCATGGGCTTTGACGCTTGGCTGAAAAACCCAGAAAAAGCTGAAGCTTTGTTGCGGACCAATCATGTGACCGCAGATGTCGCGCTCGACAAGATTGGCCTCGAGCCGACAACTTTCGAGGCGGGCGGTCTAGAGCGACGGGTGTCCGTCAGACGCCTGCCCGATGCACCACTGCCGCGAGAACTGTCTGCGAAGCGCACAGTGATACTTTCCAAAACTGGAGACGATCCGATTTGGATCTGCGTGACGACCGAGGATGGCTATCAGGCCTGGTCAAGCCCGATCTATTTTATCTAGCAGAGGCCGCCAACTGAACCATCTCACGGTGACCCGCCGCATGCCGAACCTTGCAAAAGGCTGCGACGGTGCGCCGGTTTTGTTTTCGTATGTTCAAAGGGCATACGTTGAAAAGGATCCTTTGCTGATCCTTGTGTGGGACACAAATCAGGACGTTGCGCAGAAAAACCACGTCGAACGGTCCGCCTGATTTCGGTTTCTCCACCAGATTGTGCAGCCGGAAGGTGATGCGCCTCATGATTTCGGGTTTGACCCGATATCCGGCCGCATCGTTGCCAACCAGGTACTGATCAAAAAGGTCCGGGTCCTCATTCTGGAACCGCACGGCAGCCCGGCCGACGTAGAGCCCGCTGGTTGCTATATCGATCACGCGCGAAGATGTATCCGTGCCAAGAGCTGAGTAGTCAAACCCTGTGTTGGCTTGGCGCGCTTCTTCGAGCACGACGTCCATCGTGTGGGCGTTTTCGCCGGTCGACGCTGCGGCGGACCACGCTTTCATCTGGTGAGCGCCGGGGTTGTCCAGAAAGCGTGGGATCACAGCTTCGCGCAGATGGGACCAGACTCTCGGTGTCCGATGATAAAAGTAGGATGGCCCTGTCCCGCAAGTTCCGCCCCATGTGCTGGTTTAGGCCACCTTCTGTTCGAAAGCGTCTCTTGCCCGGCAGGCGCATGCTTAGCATGCTGCCGAAAGGGGGCTTGTATATGCAGCTTTCACACGCCGCTGGCCTGTAGGTGTGCGTGGATTAGGTCCAAGTCGTTGATGCGTGCACGTGGCTCCTGGCTTCTATC
>JBGCDD010000044.1:0-29079 GCA_045105075.1 Sedimentitalea sp.
GTCAGCCAAAGCGGGATAAGAGGCGCGCAGTTCGCGTGCGACGCGTACGATTGATTGATCCAGCGATTGTCCGGCCTCGACGCAGACCAGCATCATGTCAAGCGAGTCGGGAAAACCCTGGGTGATCGCCTCTTTTCGCGCATCCACGCGACGGGTCACCCAGTACTTGGGCAGCATATAGCCAACGCCGCCAGGTCCGACCACGTACATCACTGTTTTTTGCGTGTCGAGATCTTCGCCACCGCCCATAACGGTGATGTAAACAACACCGGCAATCAGGCCAATGATGCCCAAAGCGAATTGTGAAAAATGATAAAACCGCACCGCGTCCTTGGACTGATAGCCGGCCTGGCGCAAACGCAATTGAACCGCAGACAATTCGGCGACGTCCTGGGGTTCCAGAAAGTTTGCAAAGCGCTGTAATTGCTCGTTTCGCCCGCCCTGACGCAGCCGTTCCTTTTTGGGCTTGATCGCGGTTTCCGAATTCATGTTCCGCTTGAGTTTCTTCATCGGATCTTCGGGCTGGCTCATCAACAACGGAACCGTGATGAGCACCATGAACAAGCCAAGCACGCCGACAACAATCAGCGGGCCGAACTCGCCCAGATTGGCGGTCAGGTAGTCATTGATCTGAGTGATAAATTCCATACTCTTAAACCTTGATATTGGTCAAAACACGCATCACGACCAGATTGATCGACAACAGGATGCCAACGATAAAACACGCTGGAATAAAATAGGGGTGGTCTAGCACTTCATCGTAGTAACCGGGATCCTGCACCAGAATCACGATCAGACAAATCAGCGGAAACGCCGACAGAAACTTGCCCGACCACTGGGCTTCGGCAGTGATCGCTTTGACACGGCGGAACAAGCGGAAGCGCGCGCGGATCACCTTGGCCAGACCGGCCAAAATTTCCGCCAGGTTACCACCTGATTGCTGCTGGATCGTTACCGCGACAGATAAAAAGCGCATGTCTTGCATATCAAGGCGTTCGGCCATTTCCTTGAGGGCCTCGCCCACGTCACGACCATAGGCGCTTTCGTCAGCGATCATGCCAAATTCGGTGGCCAGAGGGTCCTGAATTTCTTTGGACACAATGGTGATTGCCGACGAAAACGGATGGCCAACACGCAAACTGCGCACCATCAGCTCGACCGCGTCGGGCAGTTGTTCCTCGATCATGTCCATGCGTTTCTTGGCCTTTGAGTTGACCCAGAAATAGACCGCACCGACGCCGATGCCGACCGAAGCAACAAGGCGAATCGGAAGATCCGCCTGCACACCGATGCTGAGGCCGATAAAGGCAAAGACCGACACGCCGCCCATGATCATGATGAGCTGGCGCGGTGTAAATGCGATCGCGGCCTTTTGCGCCTTGTCCGCCAGCAGCGAATAAAGCGGGATCGAGCGCGATTTCATGTGCTGCTGCATTTCTTTGCGCAGCTGGTCCAGCACTTGTTCGCGTCCGGCGCCCTTGTCGAGCATTTCCAGACGGCGATTGACGCGGTTGTTCAGGCTGATGGACTTGCCAAAAGCCACCAGATAAAGACCCTCGACCAACACCAGAACGCCGACGAAGATGAGGAGGTAGATGATTGGTTCTGCGCTCAGTTGCATTACTGCGGCTCCATCACTGTGGGTTCATAGATTGACGCAGGCAGGTCATAACCCCACATGCGGAAGCGCTCGGAAAAGTGACTGCGCACACCGGTGGCGGTGAAATGGCCGATGATTTTATTGTCTGGCGTCAAGCCAACGCGCTGATATTTAAAGATTTCCTGCATCGAGATCACATCGCCCTCCATGCCGGTGATTTCCGTGATCGAGGTCATCCGCCGCGAGCCGTCCTGCAGACGCGACGCCTGCACAATCAGGTTCACAGCCGAGGAAATCTGGCTGCGCATGGCTTTCATCGGCATTTCGATACCGGCCATGGCGATCATGTTTTCCAGTCGCGACACACCATCACGCGCCGAGTTGGCGTGAATTGTGGTCATGGATCCGTCGTGGCCGGTGTTCATGGCCTGAAGCATGTCGATGACTTCTTCGCCGCGTGTTTCACCCACGATAATACGGTCAGGGCGCATCCGAAGGGCGTTTTTCAAACAATCGCGCGGGCTGACTTCGCCTTTGCCTTCCACGTTGGGCGGGCGGCTTTCCATCCGACCCACGTGGATCTGTTGCAGTTGAAGTTCGGCGGTGTCTTCGATGGTCAGGATACGTTCATCATTGTCGATGAACGATGACAACGCGTTCAGCGTGGTCGTTTTACCGGAACCGGTACCGCCTGAAACGATGATGTTAAGCCGTGTTGAAACGGCGGCCTGCAAGTAAGCGGCCATTTCTTCGGTGAAGGCGCCGAAATTGACCAAATCGTCAATGCCCAGCTTGTCCTTTTTGAATTTCCGGATCGACACCAGCGAGCCGTCAACCGCAACCGGGGGCACCATCGCGTTGAAACGCGAGCCATCGCCGAGACGGGCGTCAACATAGGGGTTTGATTCATCAACCCGACGTCCCACAGCCGAAACGATCTTGTCGATGATGCGTAGCAGGTGCTTTTCGTCCTTGAACGTGATGTCCGACAGCATCAGCTTGCCGGCGCGCTCCACAAACACCTGTTGCGGCCCGTTCACCAGAATGTCGTTGACCGTGTCATCCTGCAGCAAGGTTTCCAGCGGGCCGAGGCCGGTGACCTCGTCGTAAAGTTCCTTGTTGAGTTGCTGGCGGTCATCGCGGTTGAGCACGATGTTCTTTTCTTCCAACAACTCGGCAGCAATGGTGCTGATTTCGTTGCGCAATTCAGCTTCTGTGGCGTGTTCCAGAGCTGATAGATTAAGGTTGTCCAGAAGCAGGCGGTGCATCTCGATCTTGATGTCGCCCATCCGCTCTTTGCGCTTGCGTTCCTTGTCGGCCGACCCCGCATCTGCCGCCACTTTTTGCGCCATAGGCCGGCGCAAGCTGGCGGGTTGCGGCGCGGCTGCGACCGCCCCGGGTTTAATCTCGTCTATATTGGACTTTTTCCCAGCGGCCGGTGGCGGCGCTTTGGGTGCGTCCTTTTTATACTTTGAAAACATTGCTCTTTGCCCCCGAAAATTGTGCGTTTACGCCGCTTCCGCGTCGCTTCGACCCAGCTCGTGCAGGGATTGTGCGAGTTTCGCGATTTCCTTGCGCAGCGGATTTTTGGCCGCTGACGAGGCCAAAGGCAGACCATGATCGCTGCCTTGCGTGACGGCCTTGCCGCCATCGGGCAGTTGCAGATCAATCGAAATACCAAGGCTTTCGGCCATCCGCTTGACCCGGCTCTTGCCGCTCAGATCGGTGAATTTGGGCGCCCGGTTCAAACCAAAACGCAGCTTGTTGAACGGCAGGTCCTCAGATTGCAGCGCGCGTTTCAAACGCAGCGCATTCTGGGCGGACCGCATGTCCAGCTCGATCATTGCCAGATACACATGCGCGGCTTGCAACACGGTTTCTGACCATTGCACCAGCGTCGAGGGCATATCGACCACAACGTAATCAAAGTGCGAGCGCGCCATTTCCAGAACGCGGGTGATGTCATCGGGCGTGACCAGATCCAGCGGCACCATATCGGCGGGGGCCGTCAAAACCTGCAACTTGTCTTCAAAGCTGAGCAGGGCCTGACCAAAGACTTCCTCATCCAGCGTTTCGGTTTCCGAGAGCATCTCGAACACCACTTCGCGCCGAGGCAGGTCCAGGTAGGTCGACACCGAGCCATATTGCAGATCAAGATCGATCAAACAGACGCTCGGGTGCTGATCGCCATCGATCTGGGCCAGTTCCCAGGCCAGGTTCACCGCCATCGTGGTCGAGCCACATCCGCCAGCCAAGCCTTGCACAACGATCAACGCGCCCTCTTTGGACGCCCCGGACTTTAGCTGTGGGGTGCTGTGATGCGCGGCGTCGGCCTGCGCGACGGATTTGTTCAGCCGGTCGATGGCCGATTGCAATTCCTGCTCCGGCAAAGGGTAGGGGACAAATTCATCCGCGCCCTTGCGCAACAATTGGTGCAACGACGCAGGCGTAACATCTTCGGCGATCAAAATGACGTTTATCCCGCGGGTTTTCGCCTGCGTGATGATTTCACCCATCAAAACGAGGTTGTCTTCGTCCTCGCCGTCGATGGCCAGGGCAACAAACTCGAGTGATTCGGCTTCAGGCTGACTGAAAAAGGCCAGCGCCTCGGCAAAGCCAAGGTCGCCCCAATTTTCACCCAACGCGGTTTCCATATCTTCGATCAGCAAGTCGAAATTCTGCACATCGCGGGAGATTGTGCAGGCTACGATTGGGTTTGCGTCTGATTGCGGCAATCCGCTACTCATGGCCAATGTCCTCATTTTGCGAGGCTTAGACAGTGTGCAAATCGGCCAGAATAGCACGATTCACCCTGCGGTCGCCCACATGCGGACCATTTTAGCCGCACGTCACCTATTGAGGATAAAATCGCTGGAAATCTTGGCAAGAATTGGGCCAAAAAACCCCAATTGTAGGGTATTGGGCGACGATACGCCGCCCAATACGCTTATTGTGCTCGCTCAGTGAAGCCGCCAGTGCCGGCGCGTCCGCTCAATCCGCTGAGCGGTTCGGCGCTCTCAACGTATTCGCGATAGATGATTTCGGCGTATTTGCCGTCGAGCACCGTGGGGTTGCGGCGCACGAATCCTGACACTTCGGTCACGGTACGTCGGTTCAGACGTTCGCGCGCTTCGGTGTTGATGATCGGGCGGGTTTCGCCAAATGACACCAATGCCTCAAGTCGCGAGCGCTGAATGCCACGTTGGCTGAGATAGCGCACGACCGCGTTGGCACGGCGCTGACCCAGACGGCGGTTGTAGCCATTGGAGCCGACTTTGTCGGTGTGCCCGTACACTTTAAAGCGCACTTCGGGGAACTGACGGATCCAATCCGCCTGACGATCCAGCGCTGAACGCGCCTGATCATCAAGCACCGTGCTGTTGAACTCAAAATTGACCGTCGTGGGGATTTCCGCGGCAAAGCGGCGCCCCAGGCTGACGGCGTAATCAAGTTCGCCGCGCATGACCAATTGATTGTTCATGGTGGCATTGCCGAACGTGCCTGCATCCACCGCATTGCCGGCTTCGCGCGAACATCCTGCGATGATCAGGGTCAGACCGACAGCTGTTACCAGTTTGAACATGGGAGCGTCCTTCTCATCAATCCAAGACATAGCCATAAGAGCCGCTGAAGTCCTGCTTGGCGACTTCGCTGGCAGCACCGCCACCACGCTCGGTCTTTGAAATGCTGCCAAACAGGAACAAGTCACGTTCGCTTGGCGGCTTGACCCGGTCTGTGGGCAGCGCAAAAGCTTCGCCGCGGGTCGGGGTGACCAAATGAGCCGTGATGATGATCACCAATTCGGTCTGACTGCGTTGGTAATCGGCGCTGCGGAAAAGCGCACCGAGGACCGGCACGTCACCCAGCCAGGGCAGTTGCGCGGTGTTGTCGAGGAATTCATCTTCGATCAGCCCGGCGATGGCAAAGCTTTCACCATCACGCATCTCAACCGTGGTCGAGGTCTCGCGACGGGTGAACGCGTCCACCTCAAAGCCGTTGAAGTTAACACCATTGTTGGGGTCGATCGCCGACACGGCGGCCAGCAATTCAAGGTTGATCAGATCTTTGTCAACCACCCGTGGAATGAAGTTAAGTTCGATGCCGAAGGGTTTGAACTCAATGGAAATTGCGCCATCACGCTGCGCCACTGGGATCGGATACTCGCCGCCCGCCAGGAACTTGGCTTCTTGCCCGGACAGGGCCGTCAGGTTGGGTTCGGCCAAAGTGCGAACGACGCCTTTTTGCTCCAAAGCTTCCAGCAACAAACCGACCTGAACCGAGCCGGCATTGAAGCCGAACAACACCGCACCGGCGTTTTCGTTGATGTCTGGAATGTTGCCGGCCAGGTTGCTGGTCAGTCCGGCTTGGTTGTTCACCGTGCCGGTACCGCCGTTCAGACCGACATCGCTGCTGAAGATGCCGCCGTTAAAGCCCAGCGACGCGCTGAGTGATTTGGACACAACGCGCTGCATTTCGGCAAATCGCACTTTGAGCATCACCTGCTGCACGCCACCGACGCTCATCAGATTTGAAACCCGGTCTGGTGCGTATCTTTGTGCCAGATCCAATGCGCGTTGCAAACGCGCCGTGCTGGACACAACGCCTGACAACACGATGCCATCATTGGCGGTGCGCACTTCTATCTTTTCGCCCGGCAGAATTTGCCGCAAGCGTTCCTTGAACTCACTCACATCAGCGGCAACCCGCACATTGACGTTTGTGATCAGCTGACCCGCTGCATCCAGCAGGGTAAGTGTGGTCAAGCCCGGTGATTTTCCCAGCACATAGATCGTGCGGTCAGACAATGAAGAAATATCTGCAATACCGGGGTTTGCAATGCTGAGTTCTGCAAAGGGATTGTCGCTTTCCACAACCACAGCGCGGTTCATTGGGACTTCGAGTGTCGACTCTGCCCCGCGTTTTACGATGGTGAGTGTTTCGGCCCGGGCAGATTCTGCCAAAGGGAAACAAGCCATCGTCAGCCCCAAAAGGGCTGCCTTAATCGTGTACTTGAATGTCATGTGACCTGCCTCTCCGATCACGCCTCATTTACGGGTCTTACGCCCGGTCTTGGCAACACTCTGCGATAGATTGAATTTTATTTCAAGAATCAACGGTTTCTGAGGAACAGCTTATGTGGATAACGGGCAACATTCCGGCGCGGCGCAGAATGGTTCTGCGTCGCGCCGTGTGAAAATCAGTGCGAAATCATCAGTTTGTGCAAGGGATCGGAAGGTTAACAACTTCGGCGCCACGGCGGGTGCGGATGGTGCAGATCCGTTCTTCGACCTTTTCGGGTGCCAATTCCACATCACCCAGACCCAGCAACGAGCGTTGGTTGACCTCGATTGCCGAGGCGATTGTGTCATCGTCCGCGCCCACAAGCGACAATGACAGCTTGCCAGTCGTCTGGGCTTGCGCCAATGCGGCAACCTGTTCGGGGCTTGCGGCGACGGTGACCGTGCGCGCAATTGTTGTGCCATCCATGTCGCCGCCGGCGCTTTGGTCGATTGCGATCAGCTTGACGCCGGCCTCGATCAAACGTGTGACGTCGCCGCGACCACCTTCAACAGCGTCGCGGATGCTGCCGGTCCAATAGACATCGACGCGGTCACCAGGGCGCAAAAAGCCCGACACACCCGATGCAACGTCAACACGGATCGCAAAGGCGCGCATGCCGCGTTCAAGGCGCGATGTGATGCCTGCATCATCGCCGGGTTCGGTGACTTTGACAGCCATGATCGCTTCGCTTTTTTCCATCGCACGCAAAACCACGCGGTGTTCCAGAATGTCTGGCGGGAACAGCACATCGAGGTCGGTAAACACACCCTCTGGCAGGGCATTTTCGGGCCAGCGCACAACTTTCACGCTTTCGCGGGTCAGGGATTCGCCGTACCGCAGCGACACGTCAGAGATAATGACATCAACCGTTGGCACAATGGCTTCACGGGCCGCACGTTCTTTGGCCAACTCCATCTGATACGCCGAGATGTAGTTCTTTGCCATCATAACGGCGCCGCCCGCAAGCGCGATCCCGACAATCAAAACCAATCCAAAAACAGCACGCATTGCCAACTACCTCTCTCAATAACACTCCGCTGAACGGAGGTGGACCCAGTGCCCTTAACCGTGTCCAAGTTATGCGGGTGAATTGTGGCCAAAGCGTGGAAAATCATGAACTTTTCACAAGATTTTCCCAAAGGATTTAACGATAATCCTTATGATGTTTGACCCGTTAGTCGAATTCCCAACCGGTCATAAATGCCGATACAAGTTCGCCAAGATTAATGGCGTTTTCGCCCATAAGTGACGATATCGTTGCCGCCAGAGCAACCAGGCCGGCGCATAAAACAACCCAATCGACGGTGATTGCGCCATTCTCATCCGTCATGTACTTTTTAATCAAATTCAGCATTGAACCCTCGCAAGTTTACACTGCGTAAAAAGTTACGGGCCACGCCTTACGCTGAAGACATGGCCCAGAACTCAGTCTGCTGTCACAAGGACAATTTACGCAGGGTCTTTGCCTTCGATGAAGGTACCTGTGGATGTGGTCAGGCCAGACGCGCCGGTTTCGATCGACGTGTAAGCGGCACCGGCCAGGGCGACAACAGCAGCTGTCAGCACAACCCAGTCAACAGTCACGGCACCATCTTCGTCGTTACGGAAGTTTTTGATAAAGTTCATCATAGTTTGTCCCTCCAAAGGATCACTCGTTGATATAGACATCCCCGCCGCAAGTCTGTGTTACTCTCAATTTTAACCGTCGTGGCAGCGCGGCATGGGCTTAATAGACAGTTAAATTGGGGCGGGAGTTTGACGCGAACTAAGATTTCTTTTGAATAAAAAAAAAAAGTGCGGCGTGGGCGGTAAGGTATTGAAATGTCAATGAATTACGGGAATTTTTTAGATTTCTGTCGCGAAAGAGCCGCAAAATGTGGTCAAAATGTGGCGTGACCCATTTCAGTCAAACAAAGCTGCAAATAGAAAATGGGCCGCACCATTCTCAGGTGCGACCCATTTAAATCGTCTTAGGCGTTACGCGGCTTATGCCGGGTCTTTGCCCTCGATGAAGGTACCTGTCGATGTGGTCAGGCCATCAGCGCCGGATTCGATCGACGTGTAAGCAGCACCGGCCAGGGCGACAACAGCAGCTGTCAGCACAACCCAGTCAACAGTCACGGCACCATCTTCGTCGTTACGGAAGTTTTTGATAAATTTGATCATTGTTTGTCCCTCCAAAGGATCACTAGTTGGTTAAGCACCCCGCCGTCCGTTTGAGCCGTCTCTCACATGGCCCGTGTCCGTCGTGGTGTGACGCTATATAGATGGGAGCGCGTGTCAGGAGTGGGGCCAAACCGGGAATTCGTCGCCCAATTTAACGCTTTCTACACTTTTCCTTCACGGCGTTGATTCTAAATGAAAAAACGTGATGTTCATAAAGGATTTGTTAGGAGGACAGGTGCAAAAGGGACTCAAATCTGGCGAAACTGACAAATTCGGCCGTGTTTTGCTGGTTCTGGGCGCCTGACTCTGGAAGGGTTTGCGCAAAACAGAGCAGCAAAACAAATGAGGCGGGATATGGTTCTGCGAGCAAGCGTGCTGGCTATGGCTGGCGTGATGGTTGGTATTGCGGGGGTTGGCTGGTCTGAGACCCCGCGTCCGTTTCCAAAGTTCGAAGCCAAGCGGATCAAACCTCCGAGCAATGGCCAAAAACGGCGGATGATTCAGATCGATCCGACAGAGCAGGCGCGCCTGTTGGCTTTGCCAAAACCCAAACCAACCAAAGACGCGGGCGCGGCACCTTCGGAAACATCTCGCGACTCGCCCGGCAAGCATGCCTGGTTCTGGGACAAAATCTCGCCCAGTCTGACCGAGGCGGGTCCGGGCAGGCTGGATGGTGCGCTGTCGGCGCTTGCTGCGGCGCAATCGGTGGCCGCGCCGCGCTTGCAGAACCTTCAGGAGATTGCCCAGGATCAGGGCATTCCCATCCTGCGTGCGACGGTGGGCACGAATGTATCGCCGGCTTTGGTGCTGGCCGTGATCTCGGTGGAATCGGCAGGGCGCGCTGATGCGGTCAGCGGCGCCGGCGCCCAAGGTCTGATGCAGTTGATGCCCGCCACAGCGGAGCGTTTTGGGGTAAAGGACAGTCTCGAGGCAGCGGCCAACATTTCAGGCGGGGTCAAATATCTTGACTGGTTGATGGGCGAGTTTGGCAATGACCCTATTCTGGTTTTGGCGGGGTATAATGCGGGCGAGGGATCGGTGCGCACCCATGCCGGGGTGCCGCCCTATGCCGAAACCCGCGACTATGTGCCCAAAGTGCTGGCCGCGTTCCAGGTTGCCAAGGGGCTGTGCGCCACGCCACCCGAGCTGATATCGGATGGCTGCGTGTTCGTGCGCCGCAAGTAGGCTTTGGTTTAGACCAGCTTGGCTTCGGTCGCAGCGCGCAAGTCTTCCTCGCTCACGCCATCGGCGCATTCAACGATGCGCAGGCCGCCCTCGACCACATCGAGCACGCCCAGATTGGTGATGATGCGATCCACCACGCCCTTGCCGGTCAGCGGCAGCGTGCAGGCGCTCAGCACCTTGCTGTCGCCATGTTTGTTGGTGTGATCCATCACCACAACCACACGGCCCACGCCAGCCACCAGATCCATCGCGCCGCCCATGCCTTTGACCAGCTTGCCCGGAATCATCCAATTGGCAAGATCGCCGTTCTCGGCCACTTCCATCGCACCCAGAATCGCCATCGCGATTTTGCCGCCGCGGATCATGCCAAAGCTGGTGGCGCTGTCGAAATAGGACGTGCGGGCCAATTCGGTGATGGTTTGCTTGCCCGCATTGATCAGGTCGGCGTCAATGTCGTCTTCGGTTGGAAACGGGCCCATGCCCAACATGCCGTTCTCGCTTTGCAGCGTCACGTCCATGCCTTCGGGGATGTAATTGCTGACCAGCGTTGGAATGCCGATGCCCAGATTGACATACCATCCATCCTGCAGCTCTTGCGCCGCGCGTGCGGCCATCTGGTTGCGGTCCCAAGCCATGATTGATTCCTCAAAGTGATGCTTGTCTTCTCTTAGCGGGTTTGGTTGGCGTGGAAAAGCCGTTGCCGTGTTTCGTCAGGCCGCGCGGGTGGTGCGCTGTTCGATACGCTTTTCGTGATCACCCTGAACAATGCGATGCACATAGATGCCGGGCAGGTGGATCAGATCGGGATCAAGGCTGCCGCGCGGTACGATTTCTTCAACCTCAGCCACGCAAATTTTGCCGCACATTGCCGCCGGTGGGTTGAAATTGCGTGCAGTCTTGCGGAACACCAGATTGCCGGTGTCGTCCGCTTTCCAAGCTTTCACGATGGACAGGTCGGCAAAAAGCCCCTCTTCCATAATGTATTCCTGGCCTTTGAACATCTTGGTTTCTTTGCCCTCGGCGATCACCGTGCCGACACCTGTTTTGGTGTAAAATCCAGGGATTCCGGCGCCACCGGCGCGCATACGCTCGGCCAGAGTGCCTTGGGGGTTGAATTCCAGCTCGAGTTCGCCCGACAGATATTGTCGCATAAACTCAGCGTTTTCACCCACATAGGAGCTGATCATCTTTTTGACCTGCTTGGTTTGCAGCAAAATGCCGATGCCAAAATCATCAACGCCGGCATTGTTGGAGGCAAAGGTCAGATCCTTGGTGCCGGCATCGCGGATCGCCGCCAAAAGCAGTTCAGGAATGCCGCACAGCCCAAACCCGCCCGCAGCGATCAGCATCCCGTCTTCCAAAATACCGTCCAGCGCCTCGGCGGCGGATCCATAGATTTTCTTCACAGCAGATGCTCCTTTGACAGCGACGATGGCCTTGCTGCGCCTTTTCGCCCCGGCGTCGAACAGAGTCAACGCGCTTGCCCTTTTGCTCAGCTCTTTTTGGCGGCTGGTTTTTTGGCGGGTGCTTTTTTGGCTGCGGGCTTCTTTTTGGCGGCTGGTTTTTTCGCGGCCGCCTTTTTGGCCGTGGGTTTCTTTTTGCCCGATTTCGCTGCGCGTTCGTCCAGCAATTCCACCGCTTGCGCCATGGTCAGCTCTTCGGGCTCGACCGTGTCGGGAATGGTCGCGTTCAGCTTTTCCCATTTCACGTAGGGGCCGTATTTCCCTTTCATCACGTTCACCGGGCCGCCCGCTTCGGGGTGTTCGCCCAACTCGCGCAGAGGTTTTGCCGCCACACCGCGCCCGCCCCGGCTGGCAACTTTTTCGGCCAGCAATTGCACCGCGCGGTTCATGCCCACGGTAAACACCTCATCCAACCCTTCCAGATTGGCGTTGGTGCCGCCGCGGTCCGACGTGCTGGGCGCGTGTTTCAAATAGGGGCCGTAGCGCCCGATATTGGACCAGACCATGATCCCGTCTTCCGGATGCGGGCCAATTTCGCGGGGCAGCGACAACAGCATGACCCCGCGTTCCAGCTCGAGCTCTTCGGCAGGCCAGTCTTTGGGCACGGATTGGCGCGGCGGCTTCTTGTTTTCTTCTGTCACCGGACCGCGCTGTACGTAGGGGCCAAAGCGGCCTTTGAACACGCGAATCTCGTCGCCCTGATCCTCGCCCAGCAGTTTGCCGTCTGGTGGAATCGCACCGTCATCTTCGGCGCCGGGCGGGCCAAAGGCGCGGGTATAGCGGCATTCGGGATAGTTCGAGCAGCCGATGAACGCGCCGCCCGAGCGCGCCGTGCGCATGCTGAGCCGTCCTGCGCCGCAATTGGGGCACAGACGCGGGTCGGTGCCGTCTTCGTTTGGCGGAAACAGATGCGGTTCCAGAACGTCGTTGATCTTTTCCAGCACCTCGGTGATGCGCAACTCGCTGGTTTCAGCGATCGCGGCCGAGAAATCACGCCAAAATCGGGTGAGCACGGCTTTGTAATCGGCCTCACCGGCGCTGACATGATCCAGCTCGTCTTCGAGACCGGCGGTGAAGTCATATCCGACGTATTTGTTGAAATAGTTCTGCAAAAACGCCGTGACCAATCGTCCTTTGTCCTCAGGGATTAACCGGTTCTTGTCTTTGCGCACATATTCGCGGTCCTGAATGGTGGTGACAATACTGGCATAGGTTGACGGACGCCCGATGCCGAGCTCTTCCATGCGCTTGACCAGGGTCGCCTCGGTATAGCGGGGCGGGGGCTGGGTGAAATGCTGCTCGGGCGTGATGGTGCGTTTGTCGGCTTTTTCGCCTTGCGAGATCTGCGGCAGGCGCTTGTCGTCGTCATCGACAACTGAATCGTCGCGCCCTTCCTCGTAAACCCGCAAAAACCCGTCAAAGAGCATCACCTGACCCGTCGCGCGCAGCTCGACCTGGCCGTCTTTGCTGCCCACATCGACCGTGGTGCGTTCCAGCCGCGCCGATTCCATCTGACAGGCCAGCGTGCGCTTCCAGATCAGGTCGTAAACTTTGCGCTGATCGGCGTCTTTCAGGCTCAGACTGTCGGCGTCGGCATTCATATCCGTGGGGCGAATGCACTCGTGCGCTTCCTGTGCGTTCTTGGCCTTGTTTTTATAAATCCGTGGGCTGCCCGGCACATATTTATCGCCGTAACGCGATTTGATCGTGTCGCGCGCGGCGGTCACGGCTTCGGGCGCCATGTCGATGCCGTCAGTCCGCATGTAAGTAATGTGCCCGGCTTCATACAAGCGTTGCGCCGTGCTCATCGTCTGGCGCGCGCCCATGCCGAACTTGCGGCTGGCTTCCTGTTGCAGGGTCGAGGTCATAAACGGCGCGCTGGGGTTGCGGCTTGCCGGTTTGGCCTCGACCGAGGTCACGGACAGATCGCGACTATTGATCGCCTGCACCGCCAGTTCGGCCTGGGTTTCGTTTTCAATGTCGAACCGGTCCAGCTTTTTGCCGGCCAACACGGTCAGGCGTGCCTCGTAGTCTTGCCCGCGCGGCGTGCCCAGAATGGCTTTGACGCTCCAATATTCGCGGTTTCGGAACGCCTCGATCTCCATCTCGCGCTCAACGATGATGCGCAGCGTGACCGATTGCACGCGCCCGGCCGATTTGGCACCCGGCAACTTGCGCCACAACACCGGCGACAGATTGAAGCCCACAAGGTAGTCCAAAGCGCGGCGCGCTAGGTAGGCCTCGACCAGGGGCATGTCGACCTGGCGCGGATTGGCCATCGCCTCGTCCACAGCCTTTTTGGTGATCGCGTTGAAGGTGACCCGGCTGACGGGGGTGTCTTTTTTGATCGACTTGCGTTTGGTCAGCGCTTCCTGAAGGTGCCAGCTGATCGCCTCGCCCTCGCGGTCGGGGTCAGTTGCGAGGATCAGCTCGCCGTCTTCCGCCAGGGCGTCGGCAATCGCTTTGACATGCTTTTTGCTGTCGCTCGCGACCTCCCATTTCATGTCGAATTCATTTTCGGTATCGACCGATCCATCCTTGGGCGGAAGGTCACGCACATGGCCATAACTGGCCAAAACGGTGTAGTTGGGCCCCAGGTATTTGTTAATCGTCTTGGCTTTGGCCGGGGATTCTACAACAACTACAGGCATTTAGTGAAAAACCTCATGACGACTGGATGACGCGCTCTATGGCTGGGCAAGATGTGGGGTGCAAGTCCCGATTGTCAATCCATTCGAATCCGGCTCATAATTGATATGTTGGTTCAGCGCGGAGAGCGGCATATGCACAAGGTGATTGCAGTCCTGATTTTGGCCATTTTGACACTGTCACCGCCCGCAATGGCCTGGCAGGAACCGGCCCGTGGCACGCCAACGCGCGCCGCATTGCTGGACGCGCTGCGCCCGCATGCGGGCTGGCAATACGGGTATCCGATCGAATTTCTGGTTTATGATTTGCGGGTCGAGGGCAATCTGGCGTTTGCATCCGTCGGTCTGCAGCGTCCGGGCGGTGGGCGCATTGATTTGCGCCAAACCCCGTCCTATGCGCGCGGCAACACCTATCTGGACGACGACAACACCGATTGGACGACCATGCAGGCGTTGTTTGTGCTGTCCGGGCAGACCTGGGTTGCGGTGCATCACGTTCTGGGGGCTGGTGATGTGTGGTGGTCAGAACCCGAACTTTGCCAGATCTGGCGCCCTGTGGTCGGCGAGGTGTGCTAGAGGCGTTTGGCTCACGCAAGGGACAACAATCCGCCTGAGCGTCGCTCGATTTTGCCATCCAGTTCAAGATCGACCAAAGCCGGAGCCAGTGCGCCGGCGCCGATCGACAGGTCACGGATCAACTGGTCTTCGGCCAAGGGGGAGGGGCCTAAACGGTCCAGAATTTGCTGATGCAGCCGGGCAGTTTCAGCGGCAGGGCGCGGCGGCTGTTCAGGCAGATTTTCCAGCACCGTGTCCTGATCTTCGAGCACAGCCGGCAGTGCGGCAAGAATGTCATCGGCACTGCGCACCAACAGGGCTCCGTCGCGGATCAGCATGTTGCAGCCCGCCGCGCGTGCGTCAAAGGGATGGCCCGGCACGGCCAACACGTCGCGGCCTTGATCCAAAGCATCGCGTGCGGTGATCAGACTGCCTGATTTGCCCGCGGCTTCCACGACCACCACCGCCTGAGACAGGCCCGAGATGATCCGATTGCGGCGTGGGAAATGGCGCGCTTGCGGAGCGGTGCCCATGGGTTGTTCAGAAACGCGCAGACCGGTTTCAGCGATGTTTTTTGCGAGGTCCGTGTTCTCGACGGGGTAAATCACGTCAACGCCGCCGGCCATCACGGCAATTGTGCCTGTTTTCAGGGCCGCCAGATGGGCGGCCGTATCAACGCCGCGCGCCAACCCGGACACGATCACATGGCCCTCGGCGCCCAAATCGCGTGCCAACGCGCGTGCCATGCGGGTGCCCAGCGATGACGCGTTGCGGGCCCCGACAAGCGCCAGAGCGGGGCGTTTCAATAATTCGATATCGCCAATCGCCCACAGCAACGGTGGGGCATCGGCGATTTCAGCCAGCAATGGGGGGTAATCAGCAGACCCAAGGCACAAAAGCCGCGCTTTGGCGGCTTTTGCAGCCTTGAGTTCTGCATGAATGACACCGGCTGGGCATATTTCATACCCGTTGACGCCCGCGTCGCGCGCCACTTCAGGCAACGCTTTCAGCGCGTTCTGCGCTGTTTTATGTTCTGACAGGAGCCGCTTGAAAGTGGCAATTCCAACCCTGCGAGAACGCAACAGACGGAGCCAGGAAAACCTGTCTTCTTCCGTGGTGGGTGGGAGTGGGGGGTGAGTGGAAGAAACTGTGTCTTCGGTCATCCAACGCTCCGTCTGTTTGCAAGAACATGTTTAGCGCGCACAATCTTAACAGCAGGTAAAGCGAAGACAATTAATGGCAGTTTTTCACGGTGTTTCGGATGTTTCTTTTTTGCCCTTTGAAAACAATGCACTGCGTTGAAATGGTGGGCTTTCTTGAGGGTTTTGAAAGGTCCAAATGGCCGAGGCCTCCCCCGATCTGGCGAGGTCCGCGCGACCTGTATTTACCTCTGGTTAACGGGCCAGGCTGGCCGGCGGCTCAGGTGGCCGAGCCGCCAACAGTCAGCCCATCCATCAAAACAGTGGGCTGGCCAACGCCGACCGGCACCCATTGGCCGTCTTTGCCGCAATTGCCCATGCCGGGGTCCAGCGCCATGTCGTTTCCAAGCGCGCGAATCTGTTTCAAAGCCGTCGCGCCGTCGCCGATCAGTGTGGCGCCAGTGACGGGTGCACCGATCTTGCCGTTTTGCACGCGGTAAGCCTCGGTGCAGGAAAACACGAACTTGCCGTTGGTAATGTCGACTTGTCCGCCGCCAAAGCCCACGGCCCAGATGCCGTCCTTGATATCGGCCACCAGATCACCGGGGTCGGACGTGCCGCCCAGCATATAGGTGTTGGTCATGCGTGGCATCGGTTTGTGCGCATAGCTTTGTCGCCGCCCGTTGCCGGTCGGGGCCACGCCCATAAGCCGCGCGTTCTGACGGTCTTGCATATAGCCAACCAGAATGCCGTCATCGATCAGCACGTTTTTGCCCGCGGGCGTGCCCTCATCATCAATACTGATCGAGCCGCGCCGATCTGGGATTGTGCCGTCGTCCAGAATGGTGACGCCGGGGGCGGCGATGCGCTGGCCCATCAGCCCGGCAAAGGCGCTGGTGCCCTTGCGGTTGAAATCGCCTTCAAGCCCGTGGCCGATGGCTTCGTGCAACAGGATGCCGGGCCAGCCCGGCCCCAGGGCCACTTCCATCACGCCGGCGGGGGCGGGCACGGCCTCAAGGTTGACCAGCGCCACCCGCAGTGCCTCGCGCGCCTTGGCCTGCCAGTCGACCGGATCGATCAAGCCATCCAGTCCAATGCGCCCGCCGCCCCCGGCGGTGCCGGATTCGCGCCGCCCGTTCTGTTCGACAATCACCGACACGTTCACCCGTGTCATCGGGCGCACATCGCGCACTTGTGTGCCATCGGGGCGCAAAATCTCGACCTCTTGCAGGGAGGCGGCCAACATCGCCGACACTTGCACCACGCGCGGATCCAGATCGCGGGCAAAGGCGTCGATTTCGCGCAGGGTGTCGATCTTGACCGGAAACGCGGTGGCCGCAATCGGGTCGTCATCGGTGTAAAGCTTGGTGTTGGTGGCGCGCGGTGCATCGGCCATGGTGCCGCCGCCATCGCCCACCGCCAGACGCGCGGTTTCGCCGGCCCGCTTCAGCGCACTGATGCTCAGCTGGGTCGAATGGGCATAACCGGCCACTTCGCCGCGCACCGCGCGCAGGCCGAACCCCTCGGCGGCATCATAACTGGCGGTTTTCAGGCGCCCGTCATCAAACAGCAGCGATTCGGATTTGCGCCGTTCGACAAACAGCTCGCCATCATCGGCGCCTGCGGTCGCGGCGCGCAGCTGGGCGAGCGCATCATCGCGTGGCAAAACGGTTTCAAAGGGGCGAAAGGGCGCGCTGGTCATTTTGGGAAGGCCTCGGGAGCTGATCTAAATCAAAAAAGCGTCCGTTTGACGCAAGCTGGCATCTTTATCTGATCACTGGAATATGGTTTGAACACTCAACAAAGACAACGGGGTCATTGCACATTCGCAACGCCGGCCTTGTTAAGACATAGTGCGATCAACCGATCAGGACATATCATGAAGACAGCATTGACGCTTTCTGGGCTTGTGACAGCCTTTTCTGCTCTGCCAGCTTTGGCCCAGGACGGGCTTGAGATTATTGGCAGACCTGTGGACCGGGCCACTGGATTTCAACCCGCCGTGACCGAATTGGCCAGAGATTTGCAATGGCTTGATGGCATGTTGAACGTGATCATTGCGCTGATCACGCTGTTTGTGACCGGCCTGATGATCTATGCGATTGTGCGGTTCAGCCGCAAAGCCAACCCGACACCGTCCAGTTTTACCCACAACACGCCGATCGAAGTCGCATGGACCATCGTGCCGATCTTCATTCTGGTTGCGATTGGCGCCTGGTCTCTGCCGATCCTGTTCAAACAGCAGGAGATTCCTGTTGCTGACATCACAATCAAGGCGACCGGGTACCAGTGGTACTGGGGCTACGAATACATCGATCACGAGTTTGGCTTTGACAGCTTCATGATCGGCGAAGGCAAAGTGCTGAACGACGAAGTGGTCGCCGAGCTGGAAGAGGCTGGCTACAGCCGTGACGAGTTCCTGCTGGCCACCGACACCGCCGTGGTTGTGCCTGTGAACAAGACGATTGTGGTTCAGGTCACCGGTGCTGATGTGATCCACGCCTGGACGATCCCGGCCTTTGGCGTCAAACAAGACGCGGTTCCGGGCCGCTTGGCAGAGCTGTGGTTCAAGGCCGAGCGCGAGGGCGTCTATTTCGGGCAATGCTCTGAATTGTGCGGCAAGGACCACGCTTATATGCCGATCACAGTCAAAGTCGTCAGCGAAGAGGCCTATGAAGCCTGGCTGGACGGTGCGATTGCCGAATATGCTGGCACACCGCGCGCCCTGACGGTTGCCTCGAACTGATTTTGCCGGGGCGTTTGCGCGCCCCGTTTCCTTTTGAACAGCGGTTTTGTCCGCCGGGATGACACACATGAGCGACGTCAGTCTTCAAAGCGCAACACCTGAAAACGAAGCCAGCTTTGGCGACTTTTTCGCGTTGCTAAAACCGCGCGTGATGACGTTGGTGGTGTTTACCGCTTTGGTCGGCCTGTTGGCAGCACCTGTCGGCGTGCACCCGGTCATCGGCTTTTGCGCGATCCTGTTCATCGCCGTTGGTGGCGGTGCCTCGGGCGCGCTGAACATGTGGTGGGATGCAGACATCGACGCGGTGATGCGACGCACGCAAAAGCGGCCAATTCCTGCAGGCAAGGTTTCGCCGGAAGACACGTTGGCGATTGGCTTGGCGTTGTCAGGCCTGTCGGTGGTGATGCTGGCGCTGGCAACCAACCTGATGGCTGGGGCGCTGCTGGCGTTTACGATCTTCTTTTACGTCGTGATCTATTCGATGTGGCTCAAGCGCACGACGCCGCAGAACATTGTTATCGGCGGTGCTGCCGGGGCGTTTCCGCCGGTGATCGGCTGGGTGGCGGCGACGGGTCAAATGGCCGTGGAACCCTGGCTGATGTTCGCGCTGGTGTTCATGTGGACGCCGCCGCACTTCTGGGCGCTGGCCCTGTTTATGCGCAAGGATTACGACAACGCAGGCGTGCCAATGTTGACAGTCACACACGGACGTCGCGCCACGCGCAATCATATCCTGATCTACACGGCGCTGTTGGCAGCACTTGCTGTGGGTGCTGCGTTCACGTCGATTGGTGGCCCGGTTTATCTGGTGACCGCGGTGGTGCTGAACGTGCTGTTTCTGAAGGGCGCCGTGCAAATTTGGCGCCGCGACGAAGAGATGGCCGAGACAGACAATTTCGCGGTTGAGCGGTCCTTTTTCAAGCTGTCGCTGCTCTATTTGTTCCTGCACTTCGGTGCGATTCTGATCGAGGCGCTGCTGCGTCCGTTCGGATGGGGGGGCTGGGGATGAGCTTTAAGGAAACCCACGAGCTGCATCAGCGCCGTTTCGGGCGCAATGTCGGTCTGGCGTTGGTTCTGGTGGCCTTTATCGCGGTCGTGTTTGGCCTGACGGTTGTCAAAGTCACCAGCGGTGCGTTTGAGTTGCCCAAGATCGAAGAGGGTCAAAACTGATGGTGCAAGGCCCGCAAAAGACTGTGGTGCAGTTGGTTGGCGTTGTCGTGCTGATGGGCGGGCTGGCCTGGGCATCGGTGCCGTTTTACGACTGGTTCTGCCGGGTGACGGGCTTTGGTGGCACCACAGGTGTGGCCACTGCGGGCGCTGACGATATTCTGGATCGAACCGTCAAAATCCGATTTGATGCCTCGCTTGAGCGTGACATGGCCTGGGAATTCAAACCCGTTGAACGCCAGATGGAATTGCGCATCGGTGAGACCGGCCTGGCCTTCTACGAGGCCTATAATCCAACCGACCGGCCCATTGCGGGCTCGGCCAGTTATAATGTGTTCCCCTACGAGGCGGGGGGATACTTTGCCAAGATCCAGTGTTTTTGCTTTGAAGAGCAGGTGCTGCAACCGGGCGAACGCGTCCAGATGCCAGTGACCTTCTTTGTGGACCCCGAAATGGTCAATGACCGCGATTCGAAATATGTCCACACGATCACACTGTCTTATACTTTCTATGAAATTGATCTGCCCGAGGGTTTTGCCGCGCTCGATCAAAAGGCAGACAGCAACACGAACTAGACGCCGCAAGGTGAGGGACGCACAATGGCTCATGTAAAAGACCACGATTATCACATTCTCAGCCCGTCGGTGTATCCGCTGTTGGGCGCTGTTGCCGGCTTTGCCATGCTGTTTGGCGCGGTGCTCTGGATGCACGGCATAACCTCGTTCCTGTTCTGGGGCGGGTTTGTTGGCGTCCTCTATGTCATGTTTGGCTGGTGGGCCGAAGTGGTGAAAGAAAGCCATATCGGCGATCACACCCCGGTTGTGCGCATCGGTTTGCGCTATGGGTTTATCCTGTTCATCATGTCCGAGGTGATGTTCTTTTTCGCCTGGTTCTGGTCGTTCTTCAAACATGCGATCTATCCGATGGACGAATATTTCGGCAGTGCCTATATCGCGCCCGAAGTTTACCCGGTTGATGCGTTCCACCTGCCGCTGATCAACACGCTGGTGCTTTTGCTGTCGGGTTGTGCCGTCACTTGGGCGCACCACGCGCTGGTGCACAACAATGACCGCAAAGCTCTGATACAGGGTCTGGCCATTTCGATCGTGCTGGGCGTGTTCTTCACCATCCTGCAGGCCTATGAATACAAGCACCTTCTGCACGAAGGCTGGGAATTTGGTGGCGACAAGTTCTATTCCAACTTCTTTATGGCCACTGGTTTCCACGGCCTTCACGTGATCATCGGCACGATCTTTTTGGCGGTGTGCTTGTTCCGCGCGATGAAAGGGCACTTTACCCCCGAACAGCATGTCGGCTTTGAGGCCGCCGCGTGGTATTGGCACTTTGTTGACGTGGTGTGGCTGTTCTTGTTCTTCGCCGTTTACATCTATGGCGTCGCACAGGTGGTTTGACCGATTAAGGGGTTGAAAAGCCCTTGGGACATCGTAACAAACGAAACGCGCGGCACGCCTGCGCGTTTTTCTTTTGGGCAAGGCGTGTTTCATGCGCGGCATCCTCTTTTTGCTGATTTTTGGTCTGACCGGTTTTGGCATTCTGGTGGCGCTGGGCACGTGGCAAATCCAGCGCCTCAGCTGGAAACAAGCCATCCTGACCCAAATCGAAAGCCGCATCAGCGCCGCGCCCGTCGCGCTGCCTGCTCAGCCTCATCGCGACCGCGACAAGTACCTGCCGGTGACGGCAACCGGTCTGGTCGCGGACGGTGTGCGGGTGCTGGTCAGCGTCAAACAACGCGGGCCCGGATACCGGATGATCAACGTGTTCGAAACTGGCGGGCGACGTATTCTGCTGGACCGTGGGTTTCTGCCCATCGAGGCGCACACTGACAATGGCCGTCCGCTTAACGTGTCGGTGATCGGCAATCTGCACTGGCCGCAAGAGGTCGACAGTTACACCCCGGCGCCTGAAGAGGGCACATGGTTTGCCCGCGACGTTGATGCGATGGCCGCCGCCCTGAACACAGAACCGGTTCTGATCATTGCCAAAACCATCGATCCGCAGCTGTTTTCGACGACCCCGATGCCGGTCGACACCGCCGCGATCCCCAACAACCACTTGCAATATGCGATCACCTGGTTTTCGCTGGCCCTGATCTGGCTGGTGATGACCGCTTCTTTCCTGTGGCGCACGCGCGCCAAAACAACAGGCTGACTGATGGACTATATCTCGACCCGCGGGCAGGCGCCCGTGTTGAACTTTGAAGACGCGATGCTCAGCGGTCTGGCCCGTGACGGGGGGCTTTATGTGCCCGCCTCGATCCCCCAGATGAGCCATGCCGACATCGCCGCGCTGCGCGGGCTCAGCTATGAAGAAACCGCTTATCGTGTGATGCGCCCCTTTATGGGCGACACGTTCAGCGACGCCGAGTTCCGCGCTTGCATTGACAAAGCTTACGACGGGTTCGGCCACGCCGCCCGCGCGCCTTTGGTACAGCTGGAACCCGGGCACTTCCTGCTCGAGTTGTTTCACGGCCCCACCTTGGCATTCAAAGATTTTGCCATGCAATTGATTGGCCAGCTGTTCCAAACAGCATTGGCGCGCCGCCAGGATCGCGTGACCATCGTTGGCGCCACCAGCGGCGACACCGGATCGGCCGCAATCGAGGCGTTTCGTGGCCTGTCCAATGTCGATGTGTTCATCCTTTATCCGCATGGCCGCGTGTCCGAAGTCCAGCGTCGCCAGATGACCACGCCCACCGAATCCAACGTGCATGCTTTGGCTGTTGATGGCGATTTCGACGATTGTCAGGCCCGCCTCAAGGACATGTTCAACGATTTCGAGTTCCGCGACGGTGTTAAACTGGCCGGGGTCAACTGCATCAACTGGGCGCGGGTCTTGGCGCAAGTGGTCTATTACTTCTCCTCGGCTGTTTCCCTTGGTGCGCCTGAACGCCCCGTAAGCTTCACCGTGCCCACCGGCAATTTTGGTGACATCTTCGCCGGCTACATCGCCAAGAAAATGGGCTTGCCCATCGATCGTCTGGTTGTGGCGACCAACCAGAACGACATCCTGCACCGCTGTTTGTCGGGGCAGGGTTATCACAAAGGTCCAACCCATCCGTCAATCAGCCCGTCGATGGACATTCAGGTGTCGTCCAACTTTGAACGTGCGCTATTTGATGCCTATGGGCGCGACGGCGCTGCTGTGGCGCAGCTGATGGAGGAACTGAGCGCGGGTGGGTTCGACGTCAGCCAAGGGGCCATTCAAACCTTGCAAAGCCACTTTGACTCCGGGCGCGCCTCTGAGCCGGAAACGCTGGCCACCATCGCCAGCACGCTTAAACACAGTGCTGAACTGCTGTGCCCGCACAGCGCCATCGGTGTGAAAGTTGCCAACGAACAGCGCGATCCCGCCACCCCCATGATCACCCTGGCGACAGCGCATCCGGCGAAATTTCCGGCCGCTGTGGAACAGGCCGCCGGTGTGCATCCGCCCCTTCCCCCGCGCATGTCTGATCTATATGACAGAGGCGAGCGCGTGACCCGCATCCAAAACGATCTGGGCGCGCTCCAAGATCATATCAAAAGGCATACCGCTAAGTGACTGTACAACAAGACCAACTCGCAAACGGGTTTCGCATCGTTTCCGAACATATGCCGGGGCTGCAATCGGCCTCGATCGGGATCTGGGTCAGCGCAGGCGGGCGCCACGAGCGCCTTGAGCAAAACGGCATCGCACATTTTCTCGAACATATGGCGTTCAAAGGCACAAAACGACGCAGCGCGTTGCAGATTGCCGAGGCCATCGAGGACGTGGGCGGCTATATCAACGCTTACACCAGCCGCGAAGTCACCGCTTATTATGCCCGTGTTTTGGCCGCCGATGTGCCGCTGGCGCTGGATGTGATTGGAGATATTGTGTTGAACCCGGTGTTTGACCCCGCCGAGATCGAGGTCGAACGCGGTGTGATCCTGCAGGAAATCGGTCAGGCCCGCGACACGCCCGATGATGTGATCTTTGATTGGCTGCAGGAAGACAGCTTTGCCAATCAACCGCTTGGGCGCACGATTCTGGGCCCCGAAGACCGGGTCAGCGGTTTTTCCCGCGCCGATCTGTCCAATTTCGTTGGTGAACATTATGGCCCCGGTCAAATGATCCTGTCCGCTGCCGGGGCGGTTGATCACGACGCGTTGGTCAAAACCGCCGAGGCGCTGTTCGGCCATCTCAAGCCGACAACCCAGGGCAATGTGCAACCTGCGAAATTCACCGGCGGCGAAACCCGACGCTCCAAAACGCTCGAACAGGCGCATTTTGCGCTGGCCTTTGAGAGCCCGGGCTACCGCGATGATCAGATCTATACCGCGCAAATCTACACCAGCGCATTGGGCGGCGGCATGTCGAGCCGCCTGTTCCAGGAGGTGCGCGAGGCGCGCGGGCTGTGCTACACGATCTTTGCGCAGACCGGCGCCTATGCCGACACTGGCACCACCACGCTTTATGCGGGCACCAGCGGGCATCAGATCGCCGAACTGGCCGAAATCACCATCGACGAAATGAAACGCGCCGCCGACGACATGAGCCCCGAAGAAGTCGCGCGTGCCCGTGCCCAGATGAAAGCAGGCATGTTGATGGGACTTGAAAGCCCGTCAAACCGTGCCGAACGTCTGGCCCGGCTGGTGCAGATCTGGGACAAAGTGCCCTCACTAGAAGACACAATCAGCCGGATCGACGCGGTCACAACTGGGGACGTGCGCGAATTCGCCCAAACCATTGCGCTGAACGCCCCGGCGGCCCTTGCGCTTTACGGGCCCATCGATACGGCGCCCACTTTGGCCCAATTGCAGGAGAGGCGCGCGGCCTGATGCTTCTGGCCAAACGAAAGCTCAAGATCGAAACCGAGCGTCTGACCCTGCGCCCGCCCCAGCATTCCGATTTTCGCACATGGGCGGCGTTGCGGCGCGACAGTCAGGCCTTTCTCACCCCGTGGGAACCAAGCTGGGCCGTCGACCACCTCAGCCGCAAAGCCTTCACCAACCGCGTCTATTGGGCACAACGCTCGGTTTCCAGCGGATCCGCCGTGCCGTTGTTCTTGCTGCGCCGCACAGATGACGTGCTGCTGGGCGCCATCACGCTTGACAACATCCGCCGCGGCCCGGCGCAGGCCGGCACATTGGGCTATTGGACCGGCGCGGCACACGCCCGCAATGGCTATATGCGCGAAGCGATTGGCGCTATGGTGCACCACGCGTTCACCCGCCTTGACCTCAGCCGCATCGAGGCGGCTTGCTTGCCCGAAAACACCGCCTCACGCGGCCTATTGGAAAATTCAGGCTTCAAATATGAAGGCGTCGCCCAGTCCTATTTGCAAATCTCCGGCCGCTGGCGCACCCATGTGCTCTACGCCTCCCTGCGCAGCGATCGACGCGGCAAAACCGAAGCGGGCTAATCCCTCCCGTTTTTCCTCTTGCCGAAAATATCCCGGAGCGCGAGGCAGAGCCTCGCATCCTCCCTTGCAAAGTGCACAAGGTCCAGGCAACAGGCCCGCCGGGCGACAAGGCGGACGAAAAAAAAGGCTGACAGATCGCGCAAACCGGGTATCGTTCTCAATATGAGATATCTGACCCGAGTGGTTGCCGCCTGCCTCGCGCTGGTCGCGGCCCAACCCAGCATCGCGCAAGACCGCCGCCCCAGCCACTGCATCGCAATCGCCGACGCAGCGCCTGGACTGAATTTTGTGCAAAAGGCGTCTTGGCGCGAACCGCTGGCCAAAAACACCGTGCGTCTCAGCTATATCGCGCATGCCAGTTTTTTATTGCAAACCCAAGGTGGGCTAACGGCGGTAACAGATTTCACCGGCTTCGTTGGCAATGTTGACTTTACCCCGGATGTGGTCACGATGAACCACGCCCACGACACCCACTGGACCGCTTTTCCCGACCCGGCCATCCCACATCCACTGCCCGGTTGGGGCGAATTCGGGCAAGGCATTGATCACCATCTGGATCTAGGCGAAATGCTAGTGCGCAATGTGTCAACCGATATCCGTTCGGCCTTTTCGGGCACCGAAACCAAGGGCAATTCGATCTTTGTGTTCGAAGTGGCCGGCTTGTGCATCGGGCATCTGGGCCATCTGCACCACATTCCCAATGATGAACAATTCGCGGCCCTGGGCCGGCTCGATGTTGTGATGGCCGCGGTCGATGGGGGCACAACGCTGCCGCTGCCTCAGATGGTGGAAACGCTCAACCGGCTGAAATCCTCAATTGTGATTCCGATGCATTGGTTCAGCCGGTACTCACTGGATGCGTTTTTGGTCGATATCCGCGATGATTTTGCGATCATCCAATCCGGTGCATCCGATATCGAAATCTCGCTGCGCAGCTTGCCGGATCGCCCCACTGTGGTTGTTCTGGAACCGCGTTATTTGATCGAACAAGAGTAGGCGCGCTTGCGATTGCTGCGGTTTTTCGGCAAGCACGTACCATGACACTTGCTCCTGCCGATGATATTTTCGCCGAACGTTTGCGCCAGCATTTGCCCGCAGATGTTCTAAGCGCGCCGCACCCGCGACACATGGAAGAACCGCGCGGGCGGTTTCAGGCATCGGGCGGTTTGTTGGCGTTGCCCCGCACGGTCGAACAGGTGTCGACTCTGCTGCGCGAAGCCAACATTGCCCGCGTGGGCGTGGTGCCCTTTGGTGGCGGCACCGGCCTTGTGGGCGGGCAAATGGCGCCTGACTCCGCGCCGCTCATTGTGTCGCTGGAAAGAATGACAGCCATCCGCGCAGTTCTTGCCCAGGAAAATGTTCTGGTGGCCGAGGCCGGTGCGATCCTGGCCGACGTGCAAAGCGCCGCGGCAGATGTGGACCGCCTGTTTCCATTGTCTCTGGCCTCGGAGGGATCAGCGCGGATCGGCGGCAACCTGGCGACCAATGCGGGCGGGGTCAATGTGCTGCGCTATGGCAACACGCGCGATCTTGTGCTTGGTCTCGAGGCGGTGATGGCAGATGGGCAAATCTGGAACGGTCTGACGCGTTTGCGCAAAGACAATACAGGCTATGATCTGCGTCATCTGCTGTTGGGGTCCGAAGGCACGTTGGGGGTGATCACTGCGGCTGCGTTAAAGCTTTCGCCGATTCCGGCGGTGCAGGGCACTGCGCTGTTTGTGGTGCCGGATCCAGATGCAGCCCTGGCTTTGCTGGCGTTGGCGCGTGGCCAGATGGGTGAAGCCGTCAGCGCGTTTGAGCTGATCCACCGGCAAGGTTTTGAATTCCTGACCGAGACCATTCCAGAACTGCGCCTGCCGTTCGAAACAGCGCCTGAGTGGTGTATTTTGATGGATGTGGGACTGGCGGCGGGCCTGTCGGCGTCCACTGCGCTTGAAAGCTTGTTTGAAACTGCGCTGACCGAGGGCGTGGTTGTAGATGGGCTGATTGCACAATCAGAGACGCAACGGCGCGATTTTTGGGCTGTGCGTGAAATGCTGCCTGAGGCCAACCGTCGGATCGGGTCGGTGTCCAGCCACGATATCTCGCTGCCTTTGGGCGCTTTGCCGGGGTTTATTGCGCAAATGCCGGCGGTGATTGCGGCGATTGGAGATTTTCGGATCAATTGTTTTGGCCATGTGGGCGATGGCAATCTGCATTACAACGTGTTTGCACAGCCTGGCCGGGCCCGGCGCGACCATGAAAATGAGCGCCCTGCGATCAAACGCGCGATCCATGATCAGGTGCACGCGCTGGGCGGTTCGATCAGTGCCGAACACGGGATTGGGCGACTCAAGGTGGACGATCTGGAACGCTATGGCGACCCGGTCAAACTGTCGGCGATGCGTGCGATCAAGACGGCGCTGGATCCGCATGGTATCATGAATCCAGGCGCTGTTCTGCGCGCCTGACGGCGCGATTTTCAAGCCTCCGGCGGGGATATTTTCAGCAAGAGGAAAAGGCGGATCAGTCGCCGCCGAAAGTGCACAAGGCATGAACATCCATGCCGAGGTTTTCCAACACTTTGCGCCCGCCCAGATCCGGCAGGTCGATGACAAAGGCGCAGGAGATGATTTCGCCGCCCAGGCGTTCGATCAGTTTGATGCCCGCTGCGGCCGTGCCGCCTGTGGCCAGAAGATCATCCACCACCAGGATTTTTTCACCTGGCTGGATCGCATCATCGTGGATTTCGACGGTCGCTTCGCCATATTCCAGCGTGTAATCTTGCGAAATCACTTTGCCTGGAAGTTTGCCTTTTTTGCGTATGGGGATGAAACCGACGCTGAGTTGATGGGCGATGGCGCCGCCGAGGATGAAACCTCGGGCCTCGAGGCCGATCACTTTGTCGATCGGGGCGCCGGCATAGGGGTGCAGCATTTGGTCGATGGCCATGCGGAACCCGCGCGGATCGGCGAACAGTGTGGTGACATCGCGGAACATGATGCCGGCATGCGGGAAGTCGGGGATTGTGCGGATGTAGTCGCGCACCGTGGTTTTGGAAGGCATGTGAGATCCTGAAGCTGGATAAGGGAGATTGGCCGAGATGATTTAGGTGGGGCGGCGCAAAAGAGCTGTCATAAGGCCCATTGCGATCAGTGTCGCACCGCCAAGCCGGGTGAGGTTGCGCAGAACCGAGGGGCGTTTGATCGCATGTCGCAGGTGATCGGCGAGCAGGGCGTAGGCCAGTGCATTGGCTGCCGCGAGGCCCACGAAAGTGGCGATCAGGATTGCAAATTGGGGGGCGAGGGTGGCTTGAGGTTGGATGAATTGGGGCACAAAGGCGATGAAAAAAGCGATGGATTTGGGGTTGAGCGCGGTAACGGCGGCGGTGTGGGTGAAGACGTTTTTGGCGGTGATGTCGGCTTGGGGCAAATCGGCGGCGTCTGCGCCAGGAGCGCTGCGCAACAATTTGATGCCAAGCCAGATCAGATAAGCGGCGCCGATCCATTTCAGGGCCACAAACAACGTGGCTGACGCCATGACCAGTGCGCCCAGGCCAACCAAAGAGGCAGTCATTGCCACAAGATCGCCCAAAGCCACGCCCATGGCTGATGCAACGGCGACGCTGCGCCCTTTGGACAGCGCATAGCTCAGCACCAATAGCACGGTAGGACCGGGGATCAGCAACAGAGCGACCGAGGCGGCAACAAAGGTCAACCAAAGATCAACAGGCATCAGATATCCTTTTCGGGGTCAGGGGTATTTGCGGTGCAGAACCATAGCGTCCTGCCGTTGGAGCGTGGTCACAGCGCCGCCCCAGTCATCGAAGATGGATCGGTTGCGGTAGGCTGGGATTTTGATGTCATGCATGAAACCAAGGGCTTGATAGATTTCTTCCAACGCGATCGAGTCGGCTTCGGAATTTCGCATCGAACGGGAAAATGCGATGATGCCACGGTTGATCAC
>JBGCDD010000045.1:0-9211 GCA_045105075.1 Sedimentitalea sp.
GCCAGCATGAAATAGGCCTGCTGGTTCAGCGTCATACCCACCGTGTACATGTGGTGCGCCCAGACCACGAAGCCAAGCGCTCCGATGGCGATGAGGGCCCAGACCATGGGCAGATAGCCAAACACGGGCTTGCGGCTGAACGTGGCGATCACATGAGAGATAATGCCAAAGCCGGGCAGGATGATGATGTAGACTTCTGGGTGACCAAAGAACCACAAAATGTGCTGGTAAAGCACCGGATCACCGCCACCTGCAGGGTCAAAGAAGGTAAACCCAAAGTTACGATCCATCAGCAACATGGTGATTGCGCCCGCCAGAACTGGCAAAGACAGCAGGATCAACCAAGCTGTGACAAAGATCGACCACGAGAACAGCGGCACCTTGAACAGGGTCATGCCGGGGGCACGCATGTTCAGGAAGGTGGTGATCATGTTGATCGCGCCCAGAATCGAACTTGCGCCCGACACGTGAACCGCAAAGATCGCCAGATCCATCGACATGCCGCCTTCGTTGACCGAAAGTGGCGGGTAAAGCACCCAGCCGACGCCTGATCCAAGCTGGTCATTGCCGCCGGGAGAGAGCACCGAACAGATCGCCAGCGTGGTCCCTGCGCAATAGAGCCAGAACGACAGATTGTTCATCCGCGGGAACGCCATATCCGGCGCGCCGATCTGCAACGGCATGAAATAGTTGCCAAATCCGCCGAATAGGGCGGGAATGACCACAAAGAACATCATAAGAATGCCATGACCGGTGATCAAAACATTCCAAAGGTGCCCGTTCGGGGTACAAACAGCGTCTGAGGCGAACATCCGTGCGCCCTCAAGGCACATGTACTGCACGCCAGGGCTCATCAGTTCGAGCCGCATGTAAACGGTGAAAGCCACCGACACAAAACCCACCGCCGCAGAAACAAAGAGATACAGGATCCCGATGTCTTTGTGGTTGGTGGACATGAACCAACGGGTGAAGAAACCCCGTTCGTCCTCGTGTTCGTGGCCGTGAATGGCTGCGTCTGCCATTTGGTGCCTCCTGATTGGATCGGATACCCGCAGAAAAATGCCCGCACGTATGTTGCTGAACTCGTTTTAGAACGGCGCAGGGGGCGGCCACAATGGGTCAGTTTGACCTACACCAAGATAAATCGTCGCGCCCCTCTTGCATCGCTTGGCCGGGTTTCAACGGGCTTGACCTGCGCCGGGCAGCCCATAAAACCAAAGCCATCCCTTCCTTTCAGCGAAAGCACCGACATGAGCTATGATCCAGACAACATTTTTGCCAAGATTTTGCGCGGTGAAATTCCGTCGACCCAGGTTTATGAAGATGAGCAAACGCTTGTTTTTATGGACATCATGCCGCGCAGTGATGGCCATTGTCTGGTGATCCCAAAAACGCCCTGTCGCAATATTCTGGATGCCTCGCCGGCGCAGTTGGCCGCCGTTATGGCGACGACGCAGACCATCGCACACGCGGTGATGCGCGCCTTTGAGGCCACCGGCGTGACGGTCCAGCAGTTCAACGAGGCGGACGGCGGACAAGAGGTGTTTCATTTGCATTTTCACGTTTTGCCGCGACATGGCGGCGTCAGCCTGCGCGCGCCCGGGCAAATGGAGGACCGGGACGTGATTGCAGCGAATGCGGCCAAGATTCGCTCAGCTTTGGGCTGATCGGATCCGTGGCTTGAAACCGGCGCTGAAGTCATTAATTTGGTGTTAACAAAAAAATTGCCGCCCCGGACGAACCGGAGCGGCAGAAGATATAGAAAAGGCACCAGCCAGAGGGTTTTCACCCGAAAAGCGGTGGAACTGTAAAATGTGCATCGTCACTCACGAGTCGAACGATATGGTTACAATATGCTGTGGGCCCGAACAGGGCATGACCCATTTGGGTTAATTCACCCAAAATATGCCGCTTTTTTGGCATGACAGGGGCAAATCCACCGCAGATACGTCGCGCGGGCATCGCTGAGCACGACGAATAAGGACAAAACAATCACCCAAACGCCCAATATATTCGACCCCAAGTCCGGAACCCGCGATCGCGTGATTGCGGCCATCTACGAATCTGTGATCCGCCCGGAGCTGTATGATGCATTGATGGATGCGTGGGGCGCGCACATGCAGGACGCGGTGGCCGACATTGACACCGAACGCGCCAGCCTGGGCGAAAACGAAGCGCTTGGGATTGATCCGGGCCTGCAGGCGCATTTTGCCCGTGCCTATGAAATTCTGGAGCAAATCGGGCGCAAGGCCCCCCAATCCAGCCTGGTTGAGCGGGTGCAGGACATGCACGGTTTTGCGGTGTTGTGCACATCTGCAGGGCAGGTGTTGGCTGCGGGTGCGGCGGCGCAGCCTGTTGCCGAGATTGGCGCAGGGCTGGCGTGGTTGGAACAGGATCTGGTTGCCAATTCGGCCGAACTGTTGGGCGAGTTGATGCACACCGTGCAGCGCGGCGATGACACGGCGGCGCCGATTGTGCTGTCGACAGACGGAGACTTGCCACGCCACCTGATGGCCCGGGTGGCGCAAAGTGCGGATGAAACCGGCACTGCACGCCCGATGCTGATGATCGAAGCGCTGGATTATCAATGGAGCGAGCGCGCCGAGCGGATGCTGGTGCAATCCTTTGCCCTGTCCCGCGCCGAACTGGATGTGGTGCGCAACCTGCTGGCCGGCCTGTCGCTGCGCGAAATTGCGCAAAGCTCGGGGCGCTCGGAACACACCGTGCGCAATCAGGCCAAAGCGGTGCTGGCCAAAACCGGGGCGCCGGGTCAGGTCGATCTGGTGCGGTTGGTGGTATTTCTGATCAATCAGGATGTGCGCACACGCCCGGTGGCGAAAATCGAAGCGCCTTTGCCTGACGAGATGCGGCGCATGCGCGGTGGGCGGGCGATGCAGGTTTTTCGGTTTGGCCCTCCCGACGGGCAGCCGGTGATTTTCCTGCATGGCATGCTGGACAGCGTATCGCCGTTGCGGTTTTTGCAGGCCGATTGTCTGCGCCATGGATGGCACGTATTGGCGCCGATGCGCCCCGGTTTTGGCCGCTCGGATCGGGTGGCGCGCCCGGATCAAGCGTTGGATGTGTTCTGTGAGCATATGCGCGAACTCATCGACAGCGAAAAATTGCAACGTCCGGTTCTGCTCAGCCAGATGGGGGGCGCGCTTTACGGCCGCGTCATCGCCTCGCGCCTCGCCGGACGGGTGGCCGGGCTTGTGGCCGTTGCAGGCAATGTGCCGATCGCGCGCCTGAGCCAACTGTCGATCATGGCGCCGCGCCAACGCATTGTCGCCTATACCGCGCGCTTTGCGCCGGCCCTGCTGCCGACCATTTTGCGCGCTGGCATCGCCCAGGTCGACAGCAAGGACATCGATGGCTTTATTGACGCGCTGTTCAAACCCGGCAGCCACGAAAACAAAGTGATCGAGCGATTGAACCTGGCCGAGCTGTTCCGCGAAGGGGTGCGGTTCTCGGTGCAGCAGGGCCATATCGGTTTTGAAACAGACAGCCACTATGTGGTGCGCAACTGGGCCGTGCACATGCGTGGCCCCGCCGCCCCGACAATCCAAATCCATGGCAAGCTGGACCCGGTGGTGCCGGTGGACAGCGTGATCGAGGCGCTCAACGGGCAACCTGGCGTCGAACTGCGCGTGCAAGACGACGCCGGACAGCTGGTTTTCTACGAAAAGCCGGCCGAGATTTGTGCCGCCATTGCGGAACTGGCCGAACCTCAAAGCGCTAAAGAGTCGGCCTGAGACTGTCTTCGCCCAGTTTGTGTGCCGGTTCGCCCCAGGTCATCTCGCGATAGTCAAATTCACTGCGCAAGGTGGGTTTGACCACCTCAAAGAACGGCGACAGGTCGAAATCACGCGGTGTGAACAGCGAGTGATGGCGGATGTGAAACACCTCGTCGCGGGCGAAATCACCTTGGGCGTCGCGCACGCGGATGCTGGGCAGGATCGGGTACTTGATCGATTGATAGGCCTGCGCAATCAGCGATGAGCAGATCGCACGCGTCGGATCCCCCGAGCCAAAGGCCAACATCCGCCGCCGCCAGCGCACTGGCACCGGTGGCGTTGGAAAGAAATAGCGCAGCAGATCAAAGATGTTGCGCAGGTCATATTTCAGACCCAACTTGCTGATCATAAAAGACACCACTGCGGTCCGATCCTGATCGCTCAGCCCGACCGCGCGGCAAATGCGGGTGTTGTAGGTTTCGTATTTGCTCAGCGGTGCCGCAACGCATCCCTCACCCAGATTGACCTCGACCAACCGCGGACGCTCACTGCCGTCTTCGGGCACCGGCATCGCATCGCCGACAAAGATCGCGGCATGCGACCAGGTGGATTGGGTCAGATACTTGATCGCGCCCGAAACCCGCTCGTTGCCTTCCACCAGCAAAACGTCGCCCGGCGTCAAGGTCTGACACAAGGTGGCGTAGTCTGATGGCGTGTAGGGTTTATATCCCGAGCTTTTAATTCGCAGCTTGGCCGTCATCTTTTGGCCCAGCCACGCCAGCGCGCGGTCCAGTGCCGTATCTTTGCTTTGGGTCATGCACGCCCCCTCCTGCGTCGTCTTTGTCTATTAAGATCGTGACGCAGCGAAACGCAAACATCCAAACACACTTAAAAATGAGCCATCCGTGATCAGATTTCATGATTTTGCCGCAAAATTGAAGAAATTTCGATTCAAAGTTTGTGTAATTCGGGGGAATGGCCGTGGCAGGTGTTCGCGGTGCGGCCTTTGTTTCGGTGCGTTGAATTAACGAGGAAAGGCCCTGTTATGGCCGATAATGACAATGCAAACCCTGCGACGCAGGGCGACGATACCCTTGCGACCAGCACGGGCAACGATACGCTCAGTGGTGGTTATGGCAACGATACGATCAACGGTCAGGCCGGCAATGATGTGTTGCACGGTGATGGCGCGGTGGCCGGTGCCTGGCACTATGAAACCTTTGATTATGATTTTACCTCGGCGCATGGCCAAGCGTTTGACATTGAAAACGGTGTGCGCACCGGTTCTGGTTATGTCACCGATTTCAACGAAGGTGGGCTGACCAACACCATTCGAGGCACCTCTGGCAACCCCGAGGATTTTGGCGTCGTTTACACCAGCACTTTGGATGTGATCACCGGTGGGACGTACCGGTTTGACACCCGTTCTGATGACGGCTCCACGATCCAACTGTTTGATTCCAATGGCGACCCGGTCGAGTTTGACAACCAGCTTGGCGGTACGCTGGACTATATGAACAACGACCGCCATCAGGGTCCAACGCCGCGATATGGCGATGCCGAACTGATTGCTGGCGAAACCTACACCATTCAAATCCGCTACTGGGAAAACCGGGGCGGCGACGTGCTTGAGGCCAATGTTTCAGGGCCGGACACTGGTAATGTCAGCGAAAACCTGTTGACCACGTCGATGGTGGGTCTGCCGCCGGGGCCGGATTATTCCATCCTGGGCACGCCCGCCGGGGTCGAAGGCGACGATATCCTGAATGGCGGAGCCGGTGACGACACGATCTATGGCGATGGCGGCGATGATACGATTTCGGGGGGGACCGACACCGACATTCTGACCGGTGGCGACGGCAATGACACCTTTATCTATGCCGCAGGTGACGGCAACGACACGATCACCGATTTTGGCACAGGCGCGACGGGGCCGGTGGACGACGGCGATCAAAGCAACAACGACTTTGTCGACCTGTCGGACTTTTACACCCACATCTTCGAGCTACACGCCGACCTTGCTGATGATAACATTCTGAACCAATCCGCAGGCGACCCCAGCGACAATGTAGCGCTTGGCGGCACGCTGACCCTGACGGGCGCCACCGCATCGGATCTGACCTTTGACACCACCAACGTGGCTTGTTTCACCTCGGGCGCACGGATCATGACGGGCGCAGGCCCGGTTCCGGTGGAGGCGCTGCGTGAAGGCATGCTGGTGCGCACGCGCGACAACGGGCTGCAACCGGTGCGCGCATTGCTGTCGCGCAGCGTGATCGGGCAGGGCGACTTTGCACCCGTCCACGTGGCCGCCGGGACTTTTGGCAACCGCAGGGATTTGCTGGTCTCGCCGCAGCACCGGTTTTTGCTGGAAGACTGGCAGGCCGAGCTGATGTTCGACACCCGCGAGGTTTTGGTGCCCGCGTGTCATTTGATCAACGCGCACACCGTGACCCGCCGCGTCGTGGGCGAAATCCGCTATTTTCATGTGTTGCTGGACCGTCATGAAATCATCACCGCCGATGGCAGCCCCAGCGAAAGCTATCATCCCGGCGATGTGGCACTTTGCCAGCGACAGACGCCAGTGCTAAACGAGGTTCTGGCGCTGTTCCCGGATCTGCGCACCAACACGCGCAGCTATGGCCCGGCCGCGCGGCGCAGTTTGAAATCCTTTGAAAGCCGCGCTTTGCTGAGCGCATAACCCCCCGCATAGCCCGCCACGTTTTGCAGTCCAAGGACGGGGACGACGTCAGGTTTTAGGCAAGTCGCAGTCGTTGCCAAACACATCTGCAAAGCTGCGTTTCAACGCCACATCAAGATCGGCCATGCTGACCGGCAAACCCAGATCAACCAGACTGGTAACACCATGCTCGGTGATACCGCAGGGCACGATGCCGCTGAAATGCTCCAGATCGGGATCCACATTGATCGAGATGCCGTGAAAGCTGATCCATTTGCGCAGCCGAATGCCGATTGCCGCGATCTTGTCTTCGCCGGTTTGACCATTTGACAGCCGTGGCTTGTCACGCCGCTCTACCCAAACTCCCACACGACCCTCGCGGATGTGGCCGGTGACATTGAACGCATCCAGCGCTGTAATCACCCAGGTTTCCAACTGTTTGACAAAGGCGCGCACATCTCGACCGCGCCGGCCAACATCGAGCATCACATAGACCACCCGTTGGCCCGGCCCATGATAGGTGTATTGCCCGCCCCGGCGCGCCTCAAAGACCGGAAACCGGTCCGGTTCGATCAGATCAGCAGGGTTGGCACTGGTGCCGGCGGTATAGAGCGGTGGATGTTCCAGCAGCCAGACACATTCTGGCGCGCGCCCTTGCGCAATGTCGTTGGCGCGCTGCTCCATAAAGGTCAGCGCGTCTTCGTATGAGGTCAGCCCATCGGTGGTGATCCAATCCATGGCGCTGTTTTATCCGGCATCGCGCAGCATGAAAAGCGGTCAGGCCGCCTCGGCCATAACCCGTTTCAGAATATCGCCATAGGTGTCGCGCCCCTGCGCACCGGTGACCAGATATTTGCCATCAAACACCATGGCCGGAACGCCGGTGATTCCGCGCTGGGTCCAGACCTGCTGCTTGGCCCGCACCTGATCGGCGTGGGTTTGTGCTGTCAGAACCGCGTTTGCCTGATCTGCGTCCAGCCCAACCGAGGCCGCCGCTTGAACCAAAACCGCGCGGTCAGAGACGTCGCGCGCTTGCGAAAAATAGACATCGAACAGCGCCAGCTTCAGCGGGTGTTGCGCGCCTTGGGTTTCAGCCCAGTCGAGAAGCTGATGCGCTTGAAACGTGTTGACGATCTTGCTCTGGGCTCCAAACACAAAGTCAAACCCCAGCGACTTTCCCAACCCCACCAACTGGGCACGTGTGGCATCGCTTTGTTCAACGCTTGCGCCGTATTTCTCGGCGATATGTTCGCGCAGGTTTTGCCCCTCGGGCGGCATGCCCGGGTTCAGCTCGAACGGATGCCAGCGCAGCTTGGCCGCAATCCCCAAATCATCCAACGCCTGATTGAGCTGCAAAAATCCGATAATGCACCACGGGCAAACGACATCCGACACGACGTCGACTTGCACAGTTGGTTTTTCAAGGGGCAGGGTCATCGCGCGCTCCGTATGGGGTTGCGTTAGCCTAACACCGCGCGGCGGGATTGTGAAATCACTGTGGCGGCATTTGCCCCTTCACAAGGGCCGCGCCCTCGTCTATAGCGCCCTCACCAAGCTTTGGCAGTGCGGCCGTGGCGGAATTGGTAGACGCGCAGCGTTGAGGTCGCTGTGGGGTAACACCCGTGGAAGTTCGAGTCTTCTCGGCCGCACCAAAAATTCTAAAAATATTTTGATAGGCCAGAGTATTGGGTGGAATTTATCCGTTCCAACCGACCTTGATCGTTTCACTGGCCCATGTGTTTCTCGCTCATCGTTTTTGCCGGGCAGTTGGCGCTTGCGAGCTATTTCAGCCCAATTTGGATCAGGTTTTGCGGTCGTTGTTCAGGCCCTGTGTCAAATAACACAATAAAGGTGCGTCGGTTTTGGCTCGCGCCTCAGCGAGGTAGTCCGGACCGCGAATACCTTGTTCTAAAGGGGCCCGCGAGAGGCTGGATTGCGACGTAATTGCGGCGGCGGCATTGTGCATGCGATTGCGCAAGTTCTGGGCCAATGGCAGGAAATTGGCACGAATTTGTCTAACCTTTTCGCGATCAGTGCATGCGACAGCAGCGCGACGCGCGAGGGCAAAGGGCGGGGGCATCGGGCGGGGGCAGATGTTAGATCAGCTGGATGAAGTGCCCCGCCTGTCGCTGCGCGAGCGAAGCCGCGCCGGCAAGCTCATCCAGCCTAAACAGCGCACGTGTGCCCCTGTCATGGCAAAGCCGAATGATCGCCGCCAATGACCACAAAACGTGCAGATCTTGTTCGCTCAGATCGGTGCTCTGCAACCTGTAAAAATGGGGTTTCATGTGGGCCTCGATATGCGCGGCGAGCGAAGCCAGTCTTTGCTGTGCTGCCTGGCCCGGGGCCGACCTTGTCGAGGCGGTCATCCAAAGTTTCCACAGTGGCAATTTCGGTGCGGATATCGATCAGCGTTCGTTTGAGTTCATCGTGGCGTCGATCATCTGTCACTTTGGCGATCGTGTCCGAAAGATTTTGTAATGTTGAATGTCTTTGAGAACTGACCCGGTATTTTAACCGAGATTTGACCCGCTCTTAGTTATGTATCGGCGGCTATGCTTTGGTTAATATTGTGGCCTCCTTTGCGGTTTTCTTTGCAGCCTCTGAGCTGGCCTTGAAGCGATAGCTGTCGTTTCCGGTCTCGAGGATGTGGCAACGGTGTGTGAGCCGATCTAGGAGTGCTGTTGTCATCTTTGGACCTGTCCCGCACGTTCCGCCCCAATTGCTCGTTTAAGCCACCTGCCGTTCGAATGCGTACCACTGCCCGGCAGTGGTTTGTTTACAAACCATGAGAGGG
>JBGCDD010000046.1:0-5092 GCA_045105075.1 Sedimentitalea sp.
GCGTGGCGCGGAACGAAATCGGTTCAAGTTCGGGCCATAGCGAAAAGAAGCTGCCCAGAACCGGGAAATCGCGCAAGCCATCGATCAGGTTGTTCAACCCCGCAACCGCCAGCCCGTTCAGCCCCAGAACCGGATCAAGGATCATATTGATCCACAGCACCGCGTTGACCGCCGGCATCACAAAGAACGGCGAAATCAGCAGAACCCGAACAATACCGCGCCCCGGAAACGACCGGTTTACCAAAACGGCAATCGCCAGCCCCAAAATCACCGTGAGCACCAGAATACTGGTCACAATGAACACCGAATTCTGGATCGCAAACCAGAAATCCTTGGCATTCCAAACGTATTGATAGTTCCCAAAGCCGCGCCAATTGCTGAGCGCCGGGGTGGTCCATTCCGGACGGATCGTACTGTTCAACACATAGCGAATAAAGGAAAAATACAGCGTCATGCTGAGCGGAACCAGCATCCAGATCAACAGCAGGATAACCGCCGGGGTCTGGAGCAAACGGGGAATCGTTCTGTCGGACATGTCTATAGTACCCTTGCAAAGCGGAGATCGCGTGAGAGTCGTCGATAGCGCAGGATCGCACTCTAAGCATCGCCACGAAAGCGCGATGTTCAGATCAGACGATGGGACGGTTTTGCTTGGAAAAGAGGGGTCCGGCGACGCGCACCGGACCCAACGTCGTCAGGGACGCAGGTTAATAATAACCCGCTTCCGACATGATGGCATCTGCCGCGGACTGGGCCGCTTCCAGAGCATCTTCTACCGATTTGGCACCGGACAGCGCCGCAGCCATTTCTTGTGCAACCGCCGAGCCCACTTCGGGGAACTCAGGGATCGCGGCGAACTGAACGCCAACGTAAGGTTTCAGATCAGTGGCCCCAGGTGCCGCAGACTCGATCGCCGCCATTTCAGCCGCCGCAAAAGACGCCGCTGCCTGGAATTCAGGGATCGCATAGGTCGACGCACGTGTGCCGGTTGGAACCGAACCCCAACCAAAGTCCGGGTGGTTGCCGACAGCCTTGATGTACTCTTTCGACGTGGCCCATTCGATGAACTTCATCGCTTCGGCCGAGTTGGGCGAGCCAGCAGGAACCGCCATGGCCCAGGCCCACAACCAGTTTGCGCCCACAGGGTTACCCGCGTTTGGCGACTGAGCGTAGGCAACACCGTCGACTTCCAGGAAGGACGCCGCAATTGTCGCATCGATCCACATGCCGCACTTGCCTTCGTTGTAAAGCGCGAGGATCTCGTTGAACGAATTGCCTTCCGAACCGGGAGGGCCGTAGTTGCCAAGCAGATCGACATAGAAGGTGATCGCGTCTTTCCACTGCGGCGAATCGATGGTCGGGCGATAGTCTTTGTCAAACCACGCGCCGCCAAACGAGTTCACAACCGTTGTGATGAACGCCATGTTGTCGCCCCAGCCCGGCTTGCCGCGCAGGCACGCGCCGTAAACGCCCGCATCCGGGTTGTGGATCGCAGCCGCAGCCGCTTTCACGTTGGACCAGGAATCATTGTCTTTGATCATCACGCCTGCGGCGTCGGTCAGATCCTTGCGGTACATGACCATGGACGACTCGCCATAAAACGGAGCCGCATAGAGCGTGCCGTCATGGGACAGGCCGTTGCGCATCGCAGGCAGCATATCGTCAACGTCATAGGCCGCGCCAAAGTTCAGCGGCTCGATCCAGCCTGCCGCGCCCCAGATTGGCGCTTCCTGCATGCCGATGTTGATGATGTCGTACTGACCACCACCGGTTGCGGTGTCCGAAGTCACCTGCTCGCGCAGCACGCCTTCTTCCAGCGACACCCAGTTCAGGTTCACGCCGGTTTCCGCCGTGTAGGCCTCTGCGACCTTCTGCATGTTAATCATGTGACCGTTGTTCACGATCGCGATTGTCAAATCGGTCGCGAACGCGCTCGAACCGGCGACAACGCCGAGAGACAACCCGAGAGCCGTGTTACGTAGAGATTTCATGTTTTTCCTCCCAGAAATCACAGATTCGTATTTTTTGCTATCTGTGCCCCCAGAGTGGCGGAGATCAGCGCCCCGCCGCCAATACAAACTCAACAAATGAATGTACGAAATCGACATTCTAATGTATCAACCACCCTTCTCAGCTGTGCAAAAAGACCAGCTGACCTGCCAATTGGCACTCTTAACAACCCGATGTGACCACGTTGCGCCGACAATATTGGCCGTCAGAACGTGGCGCCGTCGCCCTAGATCGTTGTGCGTTTTTAGCCCGGGGCAATGCCGGATAGCGCGCCCATGCGTTCCAGTGGTTGTTGGGGGTGTGCTTCAAGCTTTCATGCTTGAAAGAGATTTACCTGTGCGCCCTGCCCCATTGAGCGGTTCAAGGCGGGGCTTGGTTTGAACCAATTGAGGCATTGCCGCGTTTCGGATACGCAACGCCGGCGTCAAGCCGTATCAGAATTTAAACCTGTCGATGCAGTTGCGTTTTTTGGCCTTCACGCAACCGACGCCACCCTTTCCGCCGGGTCGTAACCTAGAGTGGAGCCGCAACGGCATTCAACCATAGGGATAAGGTCCTAGCTTACAGGAGCCGGGCATCTTTTACTTGATAAATGCCCTTCGCTGCGTCAGCCTCGATCTCATAGCATACAGAGGGATCACTGAATGAACCGTGTTTTCATCGTTTCCCGCCATTCTCCGCGCGCCGGGGCGACTCGATTCCGCGATCGCGAAGCGGCGAGCAGATTCCTGCTGATCGCAGCAAGAGAGCCCGGCAACATGCGTCATTTCCGTGGCGTTGCTCAGACCGAAAAATCAGGTGCGTTGCGGGCGAACGATGCGGACGTGATCGCGCACCTTGCAGCGCGCCTTGCGGATGGGGCATTGCGCCTCGAAGGAAAACGGCGTCAGAAAAAAGAGGTGAGTGCCGCCTTGGTCAGCGCCGATGGAGACGCAACCGAAGTCGAATACGAACCTGCCACCGCACGCCCTCGGACATCGCCAGCTTCGGTTGAACGCCAGGAAAAACCGATGTTGATTCGTCCACGCGCCGAGCCTGCGGCTCAGCCTCCGGTTGTCGTCGACGTTGATGTTTCGATGCAAATTGCGGCTCTGATAGCCGCGGCCCGCAACGGCACTCCGTTTTGTGAGCAATGCGAGAAAAACAGCCAAGCAGGAGGCGGCAGTTAGTGGAACCAAACGTGGCCAATCACACAAGGCCGACACCTTCTATTGACGCGTTTCAATACGCTGTTGTCGATCTTGCCAGTGCCGTGGATCTGCGACATCTGGTTATGGGATTGCGCCGCTCTGTCGCCGTGACGCTTTTTGCGCGCGATGCGCCACGCGCGGTGGTCGAAGTTGGGCCATTTCTGGTGCGACTTTCCGAAGCGCCTGACGTCGAAAGGTCGATTTCTTCGTTTCAAAAAGACCTGCCTTGGGGCTATTTCGTGCACTCTACATTTGATCTTTTATCGCTGCGCCATTCTTTGCGCCGCTTTAATCTTGTCCGTCTGTCGGATCCGCCAAAAGAGGTCTTGTTTCGATATTGGGATCCCCGGGTCATTCGAACTTACCTGGAAATCGCCACCAAAGAACAACGCGCGCGGCTGTTTGAGATTATTGATCGTATCGAAACCGCAGACGGCTTTGTTGCGCGAAACAATTGAAGGATGGTCTTTCCCAATTCCAATCAGAAGACGCGCGCGATCTCGATGATAAGGCATTCTTGACCAGTCCACCGGCGGCGCACGGGCCGCTTTCATTTTCTGTATTGGCATCCTGCGTTAACCTTGTGGCAGGTTGTCCTGTGGTATCGAACATTCCGTAAGAACCGCCATATGCGCCCTGGGCAACGCGGCTGTCGATCATCAGGCCAACCCATTACCCGATTGCAGAGTGCTGGCCGCACTCTGCGTTCAGTCCGCAACAGGATCAGGTTTCCGACGCAGCGCCATAACCCGCGCGACGGCCGAAAACCGCGCCCGAGGTCAGGCCCGACCCGCCCGGATACCCTGCAAAAAACACGCCGCCAACCAACTCGCCGCAAGCGAACAAGCCTGGAATGCTGGCACCCTCAGCGCTGACAACGCCGCCGCTGGCATCCACCTTCAGCCCACCATAGGTAAAGGTGATGCCGCCGGTCACCGGAAACGCACGGTAAGGCCCAGTGTCGATGGTCTGCGCCCAGTGCGATTTGGGCGGAGTGATGCCCGTCGTGCCCTTGCCATCCAGCACCGTTGGATCAAACGGCACCTCGCTGTTCACGGCTGCGTTATAGTCGTTCAGCGTGGCAAGCGCGGCAGCGCCGTCAACACCCGTCATTTGCGCGACCAGACCTTCCAGCGTGTCGGACTCCACGAAATGAGCATCGTGAAAGCGGTATTCGCCGTAGAGCAGATCAAACACTTTGCTGTCAAAAACCTGCCAGGCGAATTGCCCCGGTTGCTCAAGGATCGCGCCGCCATATTGCGCATAGGTATAGTTGCGGAAATTCGCGCCTTCATCGACAAAACGCGCACCATCAGCGTTCAGCATAACCCCCAGGAAATATGAAATTTTGCGATAATTCTTACGCTCGCCCGGGGGCAGATCAAGCCCGCCGAAATCGGCCATATGCAAATCCATCGGCGTGGCATGGCAGCCGCCATAAAGACCATATTCAGCTGCACTTGCCGCCAGCGCCATGGTCAACCCGTCGCCGGTGTTGTGCGGGGTGCCGCGCACTTTGGCCGCCTTCCAGTTGGGTCCGATATGTTTGACGCGCATCGCCTCGTTGGCCTCAAACCCGCCCGAGGCCAGGATCACAGCGTCGGCAAAAAGGTCTTCGTTGTCCGTGCGCACGCCTGTTACGCGGCCGTTTTCGATGATCAATTCGCGCACTGCGGAATTGTACCGCACTGTGCCGCCCATGCGCAAAACCGCCGCCAGCTCCATGTCAAATAGCCCGACGCCTTCGTTTTCCGCCGCCAGCGTCAACCCGCCCCAGAACACGTGGCGTCCGTCTTTTTCAAAGCTCTGCCGGCTGTAGATCGGTTCGAATTTGACATCATGCGAGGCCAGCCAACGCATCGTTTCCCCCGACGTTTCAACCAGAGTTTGCT
>JBGCDD010000047.1:0-63211 GCA_045105075.1 Sedimentitalea sp.
CCCGGTCAGATTGCGCGCATGATCTGGCGTGTTCTCATCCTCCTGCTTCTCACCGTTTGCCCGGCTCTGGCTTCAAGCCCTCAAAAAGGCTGTGGCGCGCAGGATGATCCTTGCGGGGTGGGGGATCGCTCCTATCACGTCAAGGAACCGGACGGATGGGATGGCGCGTCGCCCCTGCCGGTTCTGCTGCACTTTCACGGATGGATGCGCACCGGGGCCCTTCCGATCAAACACCAGCGCATTTCCGGTGCGACGCGGCGGCGCGGTGTTCTTTTGATCGCCCCCAACGGAAACGGGCGCACTTGGAATTTCTGGAACGCCAGCACCGAAGATGTGCCCTTTGCCCGCGAGGTGCTGGAAGATGTCGCCAAACGCTATCCCATCGATCTGGATAAGGTGTTCGTGTCGGGCTATTCCTACGGCTCCGCGATGGCATGGCGGTTTGTGTGCGAAGACGGCGCCGATGTTGCGGCGTTGGTCGCCGTCTCTGGCACCCTGCGTCAAAGCGAAACCTGCGCCACGGCGCCGCGCGAAGTGCGCCATGTGCACGGATTGGCCGATACGGTGATGGATTTCCCGATGGGCCCCGGCGGCGACGCAACATACCCGGTCAAACTGTGGCGCGATACCTATGACTGCGGCGATCCAACGCCAAAAGGCACGTGGCAAGCGGTAAATTTTCTAACGTTTGAGCGCACGACATGGGAAGATTGCAATGGCGCAAAGGTCACGCTTGATCTGCATCCCGGTGGGCATTTCATCCCCCACGGCTGGATCGCACGGCAGCTTGACGAGCTGTTGGAGCGCACGCCGAGCTATCCCTAGCCTTGCACCGGCGGGCATTCTTTGCCATTGGCAAAGCATGAGACGAACCGCGCAAAGGCCGATCTGATGAAATTCACGCTTTCCTGGTTGAAAGACCATTTGGACACCAAAGCCAGCCTGGATGACATCCTCTACGCGCTGACCGATCTGGGCCTCGAGGTGGAAGGCGTCGAAGACCGTGCCGCGCGCCTTGCCGACTTTACGCTGGGCCATGTGACCCACGCCGAAAAGCACCCCGAAGCCGACCGTTTGCGCGTGTGCAAAGTCGCCACAGACGACGGCGAGCTGCAGATCATTTGCGGCGCCCCGAACGCGCGCGAAGGCATCACTGTGGTGGTCGCCAAACCCGGCGTCTATGTGCCCGGCATCGACACCACCATCGGCGTCGGCAAGATCCGGGGCATCGAAAGCTTTGGCATGATGGCGTCCGAGCGCGAGCTGGAACTGATCGACGAACATGACGGCATCATCGAACTGCCCTCAGGCGAGGTGGGGGAACGTTTTGTCGATTGGCTGGCGGAAAATGACCCCGCCAAAGTGGATCCGGTGATTGAAATCGCGATAACCCCAAACCGCCCCGACGCGCTGGGCGTGCGCGGCATTGCCCGTGATCTGGCCGCGCGTGGTCTCGGAACGCTGAAGGCGCGCGATTGCGAGCCTGTTACGGCGGAATTTTCCTGCCCGATCAAGGTGAGCATCGACGGTGATACACAGGATGGTTGTCCGCTGTTTGCCGGACGTGTGATCCGCGGCGTGACCAACGGACCAAGCCCGCAATGGCTGCAGGATGTTTTGCGCGCGATTGGTCTGCGCCCGATTTCCAAGCTGGTCGATGTGACCAACTTTTTCACCTATGATCGCAACCGCCCGCTTCACGTGTTCGACGCCGAAAAGGTCGCCGGAAACCTGCGGGTACATCGCGCCAGAGGCGGCGAGTCGATGATGGCATTGGACGACAAAGACTATGCTTTTGCCGAAGGGATGATGCTGATCTCTGATGACAATGGCCCCGAAAGCATCGCCGGAATCATGGGCGGCGCGCAGTCCGGCTGTACCGAGGGCACGGTCGATGTCTTTCTGGAGTCAGCGTTTTGGGACAATGTTCAGATCGCGCTGACCGGGCGCGCGCTGAAAATCAACTCGGACGCTCGGTATCGGTTTGAACGCGGTGTAGACCCCGAATTCACGCTGGACGGGCTGGAGCATGCCACGCGGATGATCCTTGATCTGTGCGGCGGTGAGGCCTCGGACGTGGTGATCGCTGGCGATGTGCCCAAGCATGACCGCGCCTACAAACTGGACGCCGCGCGGGTGCAGTCGCTGGTGGGGATGGACATCCCTGAAAGCGAACAGCGCCAGACTCTGACACGGCTTGGATTTCGGCTGGAAGGCAACATGGCCCATGTGCCCAGCTGGCGCCCGGATGTGCAGGGCGAAGCGGATCTGGTGGAAGAAGTCGCGCGCATTGCGTCGTTGACCAAGCTGGAAGGGCGGCCTTTGCCCCGCTTGACCCCCGGCGTGCCCAAACCCGTGATGACACCGATGCAGCGCCGCCAGCAAATGGCGCGGCGCACTTGTGCAGCGCTAGGCTACAACGAATGCGTGACTTATTCCTTTGTCGATCAGGCCAGTGCGGCGTTGTTTGGCGGTGGCGATGACGCGACCATGCTGGAAAACCCGATCTCGTCCGAGATGAGCCACATGCGCCCGGATTTGCTGCCCGGATTGCTTCAGGCAGCGGCGCGCAATCAGGCTCGTGGGTTCATGGATGTGGCACTGTTCGAAGTTGGCCCAGCGTTCAATGGCGGAGAACCCGGCGAACAGCACGATCTGATCAGCGGCGTTTTGATCGGACGGACCAGTCCCAAAGACGTGCACGGCGCGGCGCGCGATGTCGATGTTTATGACGTGAAAGCCGATGCCGAAGCGATTTTGGCCGCCATCGGTGCCCCGGCCAAGGTGCAGATTTTGCGCGGCGCGCAGGAATGGTGGCACCCCGGTCGGCATGGCAAGATCTGTTTGGGACCAAAGAAAGTGCTGGGCGTGTTTGGCGAACTGCATCCCAAAGTGCTGAGCGCAATGAACATCAAAGGCCCTGCGATGGCCTTTACACTGTGGCCCGGCGACGTGCCGATGCCGCGCAAAACGGGCGCCACCCGCCCCGCGCTGGAACTGCGTGATTTGCAAGCGGTCGAGCGTGACTTTGCCTTTGTGGTTGACGCCGAGGTCGAAGCGCTAACGCTGGTCAATGCCGCCGCCGGTGCCGACAAGGGACTGATCACAGATGTGCGGGTGTTTGATGAATTTGTCGGCGGCTCGCTTGGCGATGGCAAAAAGTCGTTGGCGGTGACAGTGCGTCTTGAACCGACGAAAGAGACTTTGAAAGACGATGATATCGAAGCGGTGAGCGCCAAGATCATTGAAAAAGTGAGCAAGGCCACCGGCGGCACACTGCGAGGCTGAGGCGCGGCACCCAAACAACAGAGGCGAGATCGCATGACACTGAACGTATAGCTTTCCGGCGAAATCCACACCGACTGGCGCGAGCAGATTGTGACTGGCTCAGACGGGCTGGACGTGGCGTTTTTTGCACCGGTCACCGACCACAGCGCCAGCGATGATTGCGGCGTGGCGATTTTGGGGGCTGAGCCGAACAAGTATTGGCACGACCACAAAGGCGCGATGGTCAACGCCATCCGCACACGCAAAGGGATCGCGGATGCGGATGTGGTCGTCGTGCGATTTGGCGACCAGTACAAGCAGTGGAATGCGGCGTTTGATGCGGGATACGCCGCGGCCTTGGGCAAATCCTTGATCATCCTGCACGGCCCGGATCATGCGCATGCGTTGAAAGAAGTCGATGCAGCGGCACTGGCCGTGGCCGAAAAGCCCCAGCAAGTGGTTGAGATTTTGCGCTATGTTTTGACCAGCAAGCTGCCATAGCTACCTGACCGCTTGCCCATTCCAACAGCACCAACGCGGTGACAAAGCCGGGCCGCAACCGCGCACCCGGCTTTAACGCTGTGTTGGCCCGGCGACGCACGTTCTGTGCGTACATCGCCGGCGCATTGATCGTCAGTCGCGCGGGGGCGTGACGAGACCCTTTTGCACCGCTGGGCGTTCGAGGAAGCGGTCGAGATAAGCCATGAGGTTTGGATGATCGCTCCAGCCCAACAGCTCTTTTGCGCCATAGAAATCAAGCGCGCGCAGCCATGGAGCAAGAGCGATGTCGGCGATAGAATAGTCGCCCGCAATCCAATCCCGGTCGGCCAGTTCCTTTTCCAGCACTGCCATCAAACGCTTGCTTTCATCGACATAGCGTTGGCGCGGGCGCGGATCTTCGATCTGGCTGCCGGCGAATTTGTAAAAGAAGCCGAGCTGCCCGAACATGGGTCCCAAACCGCCCATCTGGAACATCAGCCACTGGGTCACCCGTGCTTTGTCCGACGCGGTCTTGCCCGCCAGCTGGCCGGTCTTTTCGGCCAGGTAAATCAGGATCGCGCCGCTTTCAAACAACCCAATCGGGGCGCCATCGGGACCGTTAGGATCAATAATGGCCGGAATCTTGTTGTTTGGGTTCAGCGACAGAAATTCAGGGCTTTTGACATCGACATCAGACAGCGTGACTTTGTGTGCCTCATAGGGCAGTTGCATTTCTTCCAGCGCAATCGAAACTTTCACACCATTCGGCGTGGGAAACGAGTATAGCTGAATCCGGCTGGCATCTTTTGCTGGCCATTTTTGGGTGATGGGGAACTGGGTGAGATCGTTCATCTGGCGCTCCATTGAGTGTGGGGGTTAAACCTAGCGTTTTTTCCCCCTGAATACAGAGGCGGTTCGGTGCATCAGTGCGACACGAGGTGTGTGGATGCGAACATGGGACCACGGACCGTTAACTAGGGGACAACTATGATTCAAGAATTCAAAGATTTTATCGCCAAGGGCAATGTCATGGACATGGCCGTCGGTATCATTATTGGTGCAGCGTTTACCGCCATCGTCACGTCGCTTGTTGGCGACTTGATCAACCCGATCATCGGGCTGTTCATGGGCGGCATTGATTTCACGAACAACTATTTCGTCATGTCAGGTGACGTGGCCGAAGGCGCAAGCCTGGAATCGGCCCGCGACTCTGGCGCAGCCATCTTTGCCTATGGATCGTTCCTGATGGCATTGTTGAACTTTTTGATCATCGCTTGGGTCGTGTTCTTGCTTGTCAAAGCCGTGAACCGTGCCAAAGCAGCCGCAATCACAGAGGAAGAAGCCGCAGCGGAAGAGCCCGCAGGTCCATCGGAAGTGGATCTGTTGATGGAAATCCGCGACGCTTTGAAGCGATAAAAAAAACCACTCACGAGCAAACTTGGGCCTGCCTTACAGCAGGCCCTTTTTTCATTTGATGACCAAAGCTGGCGACACAACATCGATGCCCAGCGCTTTGCCAACGGCATAATATGTCAGCTGCCCGGCATGCACATTCAGCCCATTCAACAGGTGGGGGTCATCCGCGCAGGCCTGTTTCCACCCTTTGTCAGCCAAGGCCAGCAGGAAGGGCATCGTCGCATTGCCCAGCGCAATGGTGGACGTGCGCGCCACAGCACCGGGCATATTCGCCACACAGTAATGCATGATCCCGTCCACGTCATAGATCGGGTCCTGATGCGTGGTGGCCTTGGACGTTTCGAAACATCCACCCTGATCAATCGCCACATCCACAATCGCCGCACTTGGCTTCATTGTGGAAAGTTGCGCGCGGCTGACCAATTTGGGCGCTGCAGCACCTGGGATAAGAACGGCGCCGATCACCATATCCGCCTCGGCCACCAGTTCAGCGGTATTACCTGCGCTGGCGTACGACGTTTTGAACGTGCCGCCAAAGACGTCATCGAGGTACCGCATCCGCGCCAATGACCGGTCGAGCACTGTTACATCTGCGCCCATGCCTGCCGCGACCCGGGCCGCATGCGTGCCCACGACACCACCGCCAATGACCGCAACGCGCGCAGGGCCAACACCTGGCACGCCGCCCATCAACACGCCGCGCCCGCCATTGGCCTTTTGCAAAGTCCAGGCCCCCACCTGAGGTGCGAGTTTGCCAGCAACTTCGGACATTGGTGCCAACAACGGCAACCCGCCTGCATCATCCGTCACGGTTTCATAGGCAATGGCCGTACAGCCCGAGGCCAGCAAATCATGAGTTTGATCCGGGTCCGGAGCAAGGTGAAGGTAAGTGAACAACAGCTGCCCCTCGCGCAGCATTTTGCGTTCGCCGGGCTGGGGTTCCTTGACCTTGACGATCATATCCGCGCTGGCAAAAATCTCGGCCGCTGTGTCGATGATCTGCGCACCCGCATCCCCATAAGCGGCATCATCAAAGCCCGCGCCAGCCCCTGCATTGGTTTCGATCATGACCGAATGGCCATGGGCAACCGCTTCGCGCGCGGCGTTCGGCGTCATTCCGACGCGGAACTCTTGCGGTTTGATCTCTTTTGGACAACCGATTTTCATGCCGTATCCTCCGTTGACGTGATGAGGGCAGTATGAACGCGACCCGGCGCAAAGTGTTTGATATTTCACCTCGCAATCCCCGGCATTGTTCGAATACTCTGCGGTCAAATTAGATATTCACGCAAAGGACGTGCATGAAATGACGTTGGACGCGATAGATCGCCGAATCCTTACGGCGCTACAGATCACCGGTCGAATGTCGAACGCCGAGTTGTCCGAAAAGGTGAACCTGTCGCCCTCGGCCTGTCATCGCCGGGTGCAAAGGTTGGAATCCGACGGCTTCATTCGCGATTACGTGGCCCTGCTGGATGCGCGCAAGATGAACGTGCCCACCACTGTTTTTGTCGAAATCACCTTGCAAGGACAGGCGGATGAGGTGCTGGACGCGTTTGAAAAGGCAGTTGCGCGCATTCCGGATGTGCTGGAATGCCACCTGATGGCGGGATCGGCGGACTATCTGCTCAAGGTGGTGGCCGAAAACACCGAGGATTTCGCCCGCATTCATCGTCAATATCTGGCGCGGTTGCCCGGTGTCGCACAGATGCAGTCTTCGTTCGCGCTGCGCACCGTGTTCAAAACCACAGCGCTGCCGGTTTAGAACAATTGGCTCAGTTGTGGTTCGTAGGCGAAAAGCGCGGGCAGTCCGCCGGTATGCACAAACAGCACACGACTGCCTTTGGCGATCTCTCCGCTTTCGATCATCGCGGGAATCGCAGCAAAGGCCTTGGCCGTATAGACCGGGTCAAGGATCAGCCCTTCGGTTTGCGCCAAAAGCGCCATGGCTTGTTGCGCCGTCGCACCGATTTGACCGTAGCCGGGCGCAAGCGCGCCGTCCCATAGCTGAATGTCCTGCTGGGTCGTCTCTGTGTCTGCACCAAGCAATCCGTGAAGCGCTTCCAGAACGGTGGTCAGCCGCGCCCTCTGTTGCGACGCATCGCGGCGCACACAACTGCCGATAACATCAGCGCCGCATTGGTTTGCGCGCAGTCCAGCCAGCAATCCAACATGGGTCAGCCCACTGCCGGACGGAATGACCATCGTGTCAAAACCGGGGTCTTGTTCAAGAATTTCCTCAGCGGCGCGCATATAGCCCAGCGCGCCCAAAGGCGAATTGCCCAGCCCAAGCGGGATCACATAGCCGCGTCGCCCTTCCTCTTGCAGCATTTCGGCACGCGCGCGCAGCGCCGCATCGGCGCCGGCCTCGTCTTCGCCGTGCGGATAGTGCATGACCTCGGCGCCCAGAATGCGCGACAGTAAAACATTGCCAGAACGGCCATAGGTGGCATCGGTATGGGGCACACGGTCTTCCAGCTGCACGATCGTTTTCAAGCCCAACTTGGCCGCCGACGCCGCGGCAGTACGCACAAAGTTTGACTGAACTGCGCCGGTGATCAAAACCGTGTCGGCCTGCGCGCTCAACGCGGCACCAAGGTAGAACTCCAACTGCCGCGCCTTGTTGCCGCCCATCGACACGCCGGCCAGATCATCGCGTTTGATCCACAGATCAACGCCCAGCTGTTCGGACAATCGCGGCAAATGCTCCAACGGCGTCGGGCCAGACAGCAACGTGGCGCGGGGAAACGGGTCAAGCATGGTCAAAGCCCTCAATCACGCACAAAAAAACCCCCGCCGGCCAAGCCTGCGAGGGTCGGTATCTGCCATCAAGGCGGGGGAGATTTACATCATCCCTTCGCGCTGGGCCTTTTTACGGGCCAACTTGCGGGCACGCCGAATCGCTTCGGCTTTCTCGCGCGCTTTTTTCTCGGACGGTTTCTCGAAATGCTGCTTGAGCTTCATTTCACGGAACACGCCTTCGCGCTGGAGCTTTTTCTTAAGCGCACGGAGCGCTTGGTCGACATTGTTGTCGCGGACACTAACCTGCATGTGGTTTTCACCACCTTTCTAAGTTTCGAGTTGCAAGGATTTGCAGGAAGGCGTCCTATAGCAAGCCTGTTTTGGTTTGTCCACAGCAACCTGCGTCCCTGTGGGGTGGCCATTCCACCTGTACGGGCTAAAATAATAGCCATCATATAGGAGCACATGCCATGACCGTCCCCTTCGAAGATGCCAAGGACCAGTTGCTTGATGCGATTTTGATGCATGTGGCTTTTGATGGCTGGTCGCAGGCCAGTTTTCGCGCCGCAATCAACGACACAGGAATGGATCCAGGGCTGGCCGATTCGGTTTGCCCTCGGGGCGCGGTTGATCTGGCGATGGCCTATCATGCCCGTGGTGATGCGCTGATGCTGGAGCGACTCAAGACCGACGACATGAGCGATCTGCGCTATCGTGACAAAATCGCGCGTGCCGTGCGGCTTCGGATTGAGGCGGTGGATGACAAGGAAGCCGTGCGTCGGGGAACCACTTTGTTCGCGCTGCCGCTCTATGCTCCGGACGGCGCCAAGGCGATCTGGGGCACCTGCGATCTGATCTGGGACGCGCTGGGCGACACGTCGGATGATGCAAACTGGTATACAAAACGCGCCACATTGTCGGGGGTCTATACCTCGACGATTCTGTACTGGTTGGGCGATGACAGCCCCGGTTCCGAGGCCACATGGGATTTTCTCGATCGCCGTATCGACAATGTGATGCAAATCGAAAAGGTCAAATCGGCCGTGCGCGGATCGGCTTTGTTGAAGCCGCTGCTGATCGGGCCGGAATGGCTGATGAGCAAGATCAAGGCCCCGACGAAACCGGCAGACATGGACCTGCCAGGCATGATCAATCCACGCCGATAGGCAGAATGACACGAGGGATCTCGCTAAGGCGGGCCAGGGCTGTTAGGGCTTGGCTCAAACAGGGGATCACTTTGCTATGACAAACACAATGCGCGCAGCCGAAATCACCAAGCCCGGCGGGCCCGACGTTTTGCAACTGACCGAACGTCCGATGCCGGAGCCCGCGCACGGGCAGGTCGTGATCAAAGTGGCGTGGGCTGGCGTTAACCGTCCTGACGCACTGCAACGCGCGGGCGCCTATGATCCGCCTCCCGGCGCGAGTGACTTGCCGGGTTTGGAAGCCTCGGGCGAGGTGGTTGCACTGGGCGAAGGTGTCAGCGGTTTGGCGTTGGGTGATCTCGTTTGTGCCCTGCTGCCCGGCGGTGGATATGCCGAATACGTGGCAACGCCAGCCGCCCATTGCCTGCCGATCCCGGCCGGAATGGATTTGAAACAGGCGGCGTGCCTGCCCGAAACCTTCTTTACGGTCTGGTCAAACGTGTTCACCCGCGGCGCCTTAAAAGGCGGAGAGCGGTTTTTGGTGCATGGCGGATCAAGCGGGATCGGGACGACTGCAATCCAGCTGGCCAATGCTTTTGGAGCGCGGGTGTTCACAACCGCAGGATCGGACGAAAAATGCGCGGCTTGCCTTGAGCTGGGCGCAGAAAGAGCGATCAACTACCGCGATGAAGACTTCGTCAATGTGATGAAGGCCGAAGGCGGGGCGAACCTGATCCTTGATATGGTGGGCGGGGACTATATTCCGCGCAACATCAAGGCGTTGGATATGGACGGACGGTTGGTTCAGATCGCGTTCCTACAAGGCCCGGTGGTCGAGCTGAACTTTGCAATGTTGATGGTGCGGCGGCTGACCATCACCGGCAGCACCTTGCGCCCGCAGAGTGATTTGGCCAAGGCCAGCATCGCCCAGGATCTGCGCGAGGCGGTGTGGCCGCTGATCGAAGCCGGGCGCGTGGCTCCTGTGATGGACAGCGAATTTGATCTTGGCGATGCTGCCGCCGCCCACACCCGCATGGAAAGCAGCGGGCACATTGGTAAGATCGTTTTGAAAGTCGCCGGGGGCTAAGTAACGTAAATTTGGAAACACTGCGTTTCCAAATTTAGCATTGCTTTCAAAGGTGTAACTGTTGCAGACAGAGCGTGGGCCTTCCGCATGCGGGAGGAAATGGGCGTATTTGTAAACGAGTTTGAGTTCGCCCATGAAATCCCTGCTTTTTGGCGCTGCCTTGGCTGCAGCCACGTCTATAACGTCGGCTTCGGCAAGCACTGTTACCGTCGCCTATCAGCCAGACGGCATTTTTGGCCCCAACAACCTGAGCCAGAAAATCACGGTGACCACACCCGGTCCCGGCTATGACGGTAATGTCAGCGCCGGGTTGTTTCATCTGACTGGCGACAACGGCGTGGGCGATTTTTTCGCCTTCTGCGTGGACCTGTTGCAGGCGATGAAGGACCCAACGGAATACACCGTCGATGCCGGGCTGTTTTCAGGAACGGTGCTGTCCAATATCGACAAACTGTTCACCTCGGCTTTGGGCGGCGTGGCGCTGCACACCGTGATCGACACCTCGCTCGAGGCGGCAGGCATGCAAGTTGCGCTTTGGGAAATCGTCAACGACTCGGACATGCCTTTTGATCTGACCAGCGGCAATTTTTCGGTGTCTGGCAATGCTGCGGTTCAGGGCCAGGCGCAAGACTACCTTGATGGTTTGGTCGGTGCCCAAACGGGCGCGTTTGACATCCAGTTCTATGCAAGTTCGACACAACAGGATGTCGTCACCATCGCAGCGGTACCACTGCCCGCCAGTGGTATTCTGGCGGCCTTCGGCGTTGGCGGTCTGATCGCGCTGCGTCGTCGCAAAACTGCGCGCAAATCCTAGCGGATCGGCGTGAACATCGCGTCTTTCATCCGACAGTCGCGCACCACATCCTGACCACAAGGCACCGGATCCAGATCACGTGACAGGCACAGCCGCGCCTCCTGGATATGGCTGTCTTTGCACGTGATGGTCAGCATGTCTTTTTCCCAAGTTGGATTGGCCTTTAGGAACGCTTCTTCGACCACAGCGGCAGGCAATTTGACGGCCCTGTCGAGCTTGCGAAACACCGCTGGGCGCACAACTTTGCCATAAGCCTCGCGCGACAAGGCATAATAGTCGCGCGCCGACAGCCCGGTACAAGTGCCGTGTTTTTTCCACTGGTGCCAGGCCAGCCCACCCGAGCCCATGACATCGGCCATGGCATTGGTCATCCCGCGCGACGGCGCGCGTTCGATCGTGCGACAGTATGACGGGAACCCCCGGTGAAATTGCGGCCAAAGCCCGTGCATGACCCAGCCATGATCATGACGCGCGTCGCACTGATCAGAGTCGCGGGCATCGCCGGTCAGCGCGCACCAATTTGGCGACCAACTGAGCGACAGCACATAATAATCAAACTCACCGGGCTTTTCGCCCTCGGCCCAGACCGGAGCGGCCAGAAACATCCATAAAAACAACCAGCGCATTCGCCTCTTTCCTTATCTTGTTGGCCTGACTATATAGGCCTGAAGTTCCCCGACAACGGAAACCCGCCCCGAGAGCCAGGGCCGCCTGCTAGGTCAGGCACCGGGAAAGATATGCGTCGCGGGAAGATCGAGATTTAGGAGACCTGACATGGCAAAACCAATCATGGCAAAAGCCACAGCCGTCTGGCTGGTGGACAACACCACAATCAGCTTCAAGCAGATTGCCGATTTTGTGGGAATGCATGAGCTGGAAGTGCAGGGGATTGCAGATGGCGACGTGGCCGCAGGGGTGAAGGGGTTTGACCCAATTGCCAACAACCAGCTGACCCAGGACGACATCGACAATGCCCAGAAGAACGTGCTGTTCCAGCTGAAGCTCAAGTTCAATGCCGCCGCTGTGGGCGAGGAAAAACGCCGTGGTCCGCGCTATACGCCGTTGTCCAAGCGCCAGGACCGGCCCGCATCAATCCTGTGGTTGGTCAAGTTTCATCCTGAACTGAGCGATGGGCAGATTTCGAAACTGGTGGGCACGACCAAGCCGACCATTCAGGCGATCCGCGAGCGCACCCACTGGAATATTTCAAACATCCAGCCGATTGATCCGGTTGCGCTGGGACTGTGTAAACAGTCCGAACTGGACACTGTGGTGCAAAAAGCCGCCGCGAAAAAGGCCGCCGAAGGCGCGGTGATGAGCGATGACGAGCGGCGCAAGCTGGTCAGCACGGAACAGTCGCTGGACATGCCAAGCGAGCCCAAGATCCCAACGGCCATCGAAGGGCTTGAGACGTTTTCGCTGTCCAACGATGAAGAGGTAAGCAACGATCCGATTGTTGATGCGGACAGTTTCTTTAACCTGCCCAATGACAGCGGCGACGATGAGGACGAAGACGACCAGCCGCGCGTTTGACCCAAAGGAGCGCGCGGGCGCGCGCACGACATGTTTCAGGGCGTACTGATTTGCACAGGTGCGCCCAGAGACATCTGGGTCAGATCGCTTTGCGTGCGTTGAGGGCTGCCGTGATCGTGCCGTCGTCAAGGTAGTCAAGCTCACCGCCGATTGGAACACCCTGGGCCAGTGAGGTCAGCCGCACCTGGCCATCGAGCTGATCCGCGATGTAGTGGGCCGTGGTTTGCCCGTCGACTGTCGCGTTGAGCGCCAGGATCACCTCGGTGATGTTTTCGGTGGCGATCCGATCAATCAGCCTGGGGATGCTGAGTTCGGTCGGGCCAATACCATCAAGCGCCGAAAGCGTGCCGCCCAACACATGATAGCGACCTTTGAACACGCCAGAGCGCTCCATCGCCCACAGATCCGCCACGTCTTCGACCACGCAGAGTTCGCCGATAGCGCGTTTTTCCGAGGTGCAGATGTCGCAGATATCGGTGGTGCCGACGTTGCCGCAATTCAGACATTCCCGCGCGGTTTCGGCCACGATCTGCAGCACGTCGGCCAGCGGCGTCAGCAGCAGGGCCCGTTTGCGGATCAAATGCAGCACTGCACGTCGCGCCGAGCGTGGGCCAAGGCCCGGCAGTTTCGCCATCAGCTCGATCAGATTGTCGATGTCTTTGGTCGAACTCATGGCAACTCACCCGGTATAGGAGTGCGGGTGACGGCAAACCCATCGCGGCGCAGCATTTCGACCATGCCCTGTTTGCCCGACAGATGAAATGCGCCGACGGCCATGAAAACGCCGCCCACTTGCAAATCTGGCTTCACCTTGGTCACAAAAACCGCGTTACGGGCATCCAGAAGGTAGGCATCAACACGGTCCAGCAGGTTATGCGCGGCGTCGCCCAATTGCGCGACCAGCCAGGCGCGATCCCAGGCACGCGACACACCGGTTCGGCCTTCGAGATATAGCTGGATACTGGTCGATTTGTTTTTCGACGATGTTTGCGGGTTGAGATAGGTGGCGTAGATCATCAACATTGCCTGCCGCAGCACTTTCGACTCGGGCCGCGAGAGCTTGGAGAACAGCGCATTTGGCGGTTCCAGCCCAAGGATCTGCGCGCCGTTGATGTGGCCCAGCATCTGAATCCGGTCGTCTTGAATGGGAAGAACACCGGCGGCAAAATCATCACAGGGATTGCTCATGATCAGTTCGATCACCGCAGCCGGGACAAGCACGTCGGCGGCATCGCGGCCCCAGCCCAACGCATGGGTCCGGCTGCGGATGTTGGCAATCAAAAGGGCCGGAAGATCCGAAATTTCGCGATCAATGCTCTGACCGGGGCCGCGATATCTGTCGTCTTGTCGAAACGACAGTTCAATCTGGCGGCGTGACTTGTAGATAAAGTCAGTTTCCAGCGCGACCACACGGGCTGCTGCAATTTGCGCAATGACCCTTTCGGGAAGGGCAAGAACGTGCCGCTCATTCGAGTGATAGCTGCCCCAAAGGTGCGAAACTGCGCCGTTGTCTGCCGTGATCTGCCAGTATTTGCCCACGCCGTTTATGTAGCGGGTCGCATCGGCCTCGAGCTCCGCCAGATTGGCAGGCGCCAAAGCTTCGCCGTAGATCGCCGGGTGATCCACCAAGCACACGTCCCGCGTGGCCCAATGCTGCGCCGGGGCCAAACCAGGAGCCAGCGCAAAGATCAGACAGAAAAGACCACGAAGCAACACGGATTTAGAACGGCAGTTTCATATCTGCAGGCAGGCCCATACCTTCGGTCAGTTTGCTCATTTCAGCGGCAGCCTTGTCCGAGGCTTTTTGCTGAGCATCCTTAATCGCGGCCAGGATCAGGTCTTCGACCACTTCTTTGTCGTCGCCGTTGAAAATGCTTGGGTCGATGTCGAGAGTTTTCAGCTCGCCTTTGCAAGTGCAAGTGGCTTTGACCAGACCCGCTCCGCTTTCGCCAGTGACGGTCAGGTTTTGCATATCTTCTTGCATCTGCGCCATCTTGCCCTGCATTTCCTGGGCTGCCTTCATCATCTTGGCCATGTCGCCAAGTCCGCCTAATCCTTTGAGCATGTTCGTCTCCTTTGCGGGGTGTGCTGCGTGCGGTCCCCGATTTTGTTGCGTGCCGGTGTACATATTGCAGTGCTGAGGGCTTGGGACAAGAGCGGGCGCAGCGTCGATCAGGACACCGGACGGCGGAGCAATTGGATCATGCGGCTTGCGAAGGCAAGGATCAGCACAAAACCAAACAAGTGCCAAAGGATTGGGTCACCTGCACATCCCTCACGCACCGCGGCCGAGAGAACGTCATCAAGACCCAACAGATCAGTTCGGGCCTGCAAAACGGCGGAGGCCAAAGCGAGGATCAAGGCAAAGATGACAGCGATCAACCGACCCGTCCAGATGCAGAACACACAGAACAAGACGAGGAAAATGTTGAAAGGGTGCGCGACTTGATATGCAAATTCGCTCTATTTGCCGACGGGCTGACCATCCCAAAGCGGCCGTTGTTTGTCGCAGACGTCGACCAAAGGGGCGTGGGTTCCAAGTTTACTCGGCCAAAGACGCAGGTTCTGACAATCCTTCGCAACCGTTTGCGAGAACAAATGCAAGCCAGCCTGCCACTGTCTGCGCGAGATGGTAACCGGCGGGATGGCCCCGTCAGCGCAATGAGAAGCAAACAGTGTGGTGATGTTGGTCTTGCATCAACCGTCTTCAAACGGGTCCCACTCGTCTTCAACTTCGGGCAAGGCCTCGATCGTTGCACTCGCCGCAAGGTCTTCGGGCGTGCGGATGTCGGTGATGCGCGCCTTTGGAAACTGCGCAATAACGGCCTGCATCAAAGGGTGTTCAAGCGCTTTGTTACGCAGGTCCGCGTCTTTCGCGTCTCGCAACTCTGCTACCGTTTGCGCGCCGCCGCTGGCCACCACAGAAATCGCCCAACGGTTACCGGTCCAACGCTGCAGGGCACTGCCAAGGCGCTGCGCCAGATCGCCCGCCGCCGTAGCACCGGGTTCAAATTCGATGCGTCCCGGTTGATAGCTGACCAGCCGGAGACCGGTTTCCACTTCGACCAGTAATTTCACATCACGCCGGGTGCGGATCAGCTCGAGCACATGTTCAAAGCTGGGGTATTGCGCCAATGCTGTGTCGGGCGCCTGGGCCGGTGCCATTTGCGCGGTGCCGTTGCCGCCTGTGCGGGCCGAGGCGTAAGCCGAGGCCCCCCCGCCCGCCGCAGGCGAACCTGTGCTTTGCACAGGGCCCGGCCCGCCACTGGGCACCGGCATATCTTGCAGTTTGCGCACCAATTCTTCCGGGCTCGGCAAATCCGCCACGTGGGTCAGTCTGATTACAGCCATTTCCGCCGCCATCATTGCGTTCGGCGCAGCGGCAACTTCTTCCAGCGCCTTCAGCAGCATCTGCCACATCCGCGACAGAACGCGCATGGCCAAGGCTTCGGCCATGGCAATGCCGCGCGCGCGTTCGTCCGGCGACACGGTTGGGTCTTGTGCTGCGTCCGGAGTGATCTTCACAACAGACACCCAATGGGTGACCTCTGCCAGATCGCGCAACACGGCCAATGGGTCGGCCCCTTCGGCATATTGCGCGCCCAACTCTTTCAACGCGCCGCCCGCATCCCCGCGCAGGATCAAATCGATCAGATCCAGCACCCGGCCCCGGTCGGCCAGACCCAGCATGGCGCGCACCTGATCCGCCGAGGTTTCGCCCGCGCCATGTGAAATCGCCTGATCCAGCAATGAAGTGGCATCACGGGCTGATCCTTCTGCGGCGCGCGTGATCAACGCCATCGCGTCCTTTGAGATCTGGGCCCCTTCGGCTGCCGCAATCTTTTCCAGCAGGGCGATCATGTCTTCCGGTTCGATCCGGCGCAGATCGAAGCGTTGGCATCGCGACAGCACGGTCACCGGAACTTTGCGGATCTCGGTCGTCGCAAAGATGAATTTGACGTGTTCAGGTGGCTCTTCCAGCGTTTTGAGCAACGCGTTGAAAGCACTTGTCGACAACATGTGCACTTCGTCGATGATATAGATCTTGTAGCGTGCCGAAGCCGCCCGATAGCGCACGGAATCGATGATCTCGCGAATGTCGTTTACGCCCGTTCGGCTGGCGGCGTCCATCTCTAGCACGTCAACGTGGCGCCCTTCCATAATGGCAGTGCAATGTTCGCACTGCCCGCAAGGTTCGGTTGTTGGCGTGCCTGCCCCGTCGGGACCGATGCAGTTCATCCCTTTAGCTATGATCCGGGCGGTGGTGGTTTTGCCGGTTCCACGGATGCCTGTCATAATGAAAGCTTGCGCAATCCGGTCTGCCTCGAACGCATTCCTCAGCGTGCGCACCATCGCCTCCTGGCCAACAAGGTCGGCAAAGGTTTCAGGGCGGTATTTGCGCGCAAGCACGCGGTAGGCAACAGAATCGCTGGGCATGATGATGAACAGTCCTTTGGTCCGCAGGATATTGTTTACCGAAACCGAAGGCCAGAGGCGCAAATCGGGTGAAACATGGCCAAAACATGCACAAGGCTTGACCGAATTGCCCAATTTCTGCCACGCATACCTTGGGTTGGGGAACCCTGTTGGAGCGATTTAATGTCACATTTCAAAACGTTGGCCGGTGCTGCGGCGCTTTCTCTTTTCAGTTCTGCCGCTTTTGCGGTTGTGATTGACCCCGATGCCTTTGCCGACGGTACAGACATCAGCAATGCCTTTTCCGGCGTGACACTTTCGACCGTTTTCGCGGGCGTGGGCGATCCGGCGATCGACATCACAGGCACCGGCGCGGTTTATTCGCACACAACCGGCACCGCCTCGACCGGCACCCGTGGGTTTGCCCATTCGGTGACCAATGAGCTGTGGGGCAATGGCTCTTTCGAATACCTGCGTGCCGATTTCGCCGCCGGGGCCTCTTCGGTTTCCCTCGACTTCATCAACAACGACAACAGCGACAACAATGCCGAATTGCTGGCCTTTGACGGCATGGGCAATCTGGTCGACAGCATGCTGTTTGCGGCCAATCTGAACGGCCCGGAAACCCTGACTGTGTCGGGCAACATCTCGTATGTGTTCGCCTATTGGGACCAGGCCAACCGTTTGGACAATGGCGCGTTAGACAATCTGCAGTACACCGCCGCCGTGCCTCTGCCCGCAGCGATGCCATTGATGATCGGCGCGTTTGGCGCGATGGGCATTGCCGCCCGCCGTCGCAAAGCCCGCAAAGCCTGAACCACGGATCACAACCGGGTTGCAGGCCTTCACCCGACCGGGTGAGGGCCTTTTCCTTTATTGCGCGCGTTCTGGCTGAAAGTCCTTACTGGCCAGCAACATGGCAGCGGCAATCATCAGGCCTCCGCAAATCCTGTTGATCACGCCAAAGGAATATCGCTTGAGCACATTTGCCGCCCGCACCCCGGCCCATCCCCAAAGCAGCAGCAAGGTGCCATCCACCACGATGTAGGTAACACCCAGAATGAACAGCTGGGGCAACACTGGCAGGCTTGGGTCAATGAACTGCGGGAACAGCGCTCCGAAAAAGACCACTGCAAACGGGTTGGCCATCGACGTGACAAAACCCTGACGAAACAGGCGGAATGACTGGCCAGAGGCGTTGGCCTCAGCGTCAGTTGGCTGATCTTTGGACAAGATAAGCTGGATCCCGATCCACACCAAATACGCCACGCCCAGCCATTTGATCCAGACAAAGGCGCTGGCAGAGGTCGCAATGATCGCCGCCAGTCCAAAAGCCGCGCCCGTCATTTGCAGGCAATTCGCGCTCAGATCACCGGCAATCGTATAAATGCTTTTGCCAAGACCGTGCCGGATGCTGTTGGAAATGATCAAAAGCTGACTGGTGTCAGGCGGCGTGGCAAAAAACACAGCCACGGCGGCCAGGTAGATCAGATATGTTTCCATCGCCATGTTGTGCCGCCTTTCGTTGATGACATGCGCAGCCTGGCAGAGATTTCAAACCCGCAACAGCCCATAGTGGCGACGCTGCGTGCGGCTGATGACAGTTCTGGCCCGCCGCGCGCTTTGCGTTTTCGGGCAGGCTATGTAAATTACCCGCACGCGGCGACGGGGGACCAGAATGAAACTGCGAAACACAAAAGCCAGCAGCAATGTTGAAGACCGTCGCGCACGACGCGGTGGCGCGCGCAAGGCTGGCGGAATTGGTGGCATCGGGCTTTTGGTGCTGTTGGCGGTGGGCTATTTCACTGGCATCGACGTGGCCCCATTGCTCAACCAAGGTGCGGTGCCGAGCCAGCAGAGCCAACCCGCCTCACCCGAGGATGAACGCGCTGCCGAGTTCACCCGCCGTGTGCTGGGCACCACCGAACAGGTCTGGGGCGCGGTGTTTCAGGATCAGTTCCGCCGCAGCTATGACCCACCGGTTCTGGTGCTGTTTTCCGGCGTCACCACCAGCCCCTGCGGCAATGCCAGTGGCGCAACAGGGCCATTTTACTGCCCCGCAGATCGCAAAGCGTACCTTGATCTGTCGTTTTTCCGCACCCTATCCGATCAGTTAGGTGCGCGTGGGGATTTCGCCGCCGCCTATGTGATCGCTCACGAAGTGGCGCACCATGTGCAAAATGAATTGGGCATTCTGGGCCGTGTCGAGAAATTGCGCCGGGCCGGATCTCAGGTAGAGGCCAACGGGCTGACCGTGCGCCTCGAGCTGCAAGCTGATTGTCTGTCGGGCATCTGGGCGCGTTCCGTGCAGGGTCTGATGGAGCGCGGCGATCTGGAGGAAGCCCTGAACGCCGCGCGGATGATCGGCGATGACCATTTGCAACGTCAGGCCGGGCGCGTACCCCAACCCCACACCTTTACTCATGGCACATCCGAACAACGCGAAACCTGGTTTCAGCGCGGCTATGACAGTGGCAACACTGCGGTTTGCGACACGTTCTAACGCTCAGCGCAGCACTTTTCCGTCTGGCCAGGTCATCGTGTGCGTCAGCTCAATCACCTCGCGTGCGGACGGCGGCAAAAGCAGGTTCCAACCCAGAATGCCGCGCTTGTTGTCGACATTTTCGTCCGTTGGCGCGGGCGTGGCCGACCACGTGATCTCAAGGTCTTCCTGTTCGGTGTAGGGCACCTGATCAAACAGCCGCACCGGCCATGTGTCGTTGGTCAGGTTCTCAATCTCGATGCGCGCGGTATGCGTGCGTTCGTTCGACACCGTCAGAATGCCTCGGTCGCCTTCGCTTTGTGCCAGCACGGTACGGCGCAAGCGCAGCCCATCAATTGGCCCAAACGGCAGATCTTCTTGCGCACCGGATGGGATGCCGGCCGTTTCCGTATCGCCGACATAGGTGTCATCGACGTAAAGCGACACGAAACCAGTGGGCAGAATTTCTTCGTTGGTGTCATTGGTGATCTTGGCCATCAAGAACGCCGTATCATCGCGGCGCGGCACCGCGCGGGCTTCGATTTCAGCGCCGGTGGTCAGGGTATCAAGCTTCAACCGCACCGCATCCGCATCGGTGGCGATGGTGACCGGCGATGGGTAAACGTAGACAACCGAATACCCGCTGAGATCGGTCACAGCGGCTTCGACAATCACTGGCGATTCCATAACCGGCGCCGCAAGGCTGCCAAAATTACCGTCCTGCGTGCGCTGACGCACCGGTGCCGGGTCGGCGATGCGCCGCCGGGTCGGGAAAAGCTCGGACGGGGCGCTTTTGTTGGAAGGCTCAACTGTAGACAGCTCAAGCGCCACATCAGTCCAGGTCTCGCCGGTGTCCTGGCGCACAAATGCACCGCGCTCGATATCAATCGACGGGGTCGCGCCACGGGTCAGATACATGTCATAAACCGGCTGCCAATAGGCATCGAAGGTGAAATAGCTGACTGTCAAAACACCGGTGGCATCCTCGGGCGCATTGATCGCAACCGACAGGTAGGCACGTTCGGTGTCTTCCAATTCCAATGATTCGACTCGTTGGCGGGCGTCCGCCAGCGCGTCTTGCTGATCCTCGATGGTCCGCTCAATCTCACGCGCCTGAATGTTGGCTTCAAGTGCGGTGCGATGCGCCACAAAAGCCTGATCGCGCACCAGATCCGACAGTTCGCGCACAGCATTCACATCGCCAAGGACCAGCCCATCCGAGCCCCCGATCTGACTTAGGAACTGCAATTGCGCATCCGCCGCCCGTTGCGCCAGACGCGCCGCTGACGCCCGGTTTTCGGTGGCTTCGATCTGTTGCTCAAGCGCCAGAACCTCGGCTTGGGCATCAAGCAAAACCTGGGGGTCCTGCGCATCACGTGGCGGCACATAGTTGTCGCGCATCGTCATTGCGCCCATCTGTGCGCCCTCAACCGAGACGCGAACATCCTGCAGAGGAACCGACGTGGGCAAATCCGGAAGAACCAGACTATGGGCGCCGGCGGGCACTGTGAACGGCACGGTACGCGTGATTTTGCCACCTTCGGGATAAACCGTGACGGCTGTCACCGGGCTGGACAGGGTAAAACTGTCGGCCAAAACAGGAGTCGCAAATACCGACAATGCAAAGATGAAAAATCGCATCTCAAAATCCTTCAAAGGTTATCCACAGCCTCGCCAATGCCCCCAAAAAAAGCAAGAGGCACCGCCGGGGTGCCTCTGTTTTGTTTGTGTCGGTGCTGATCCCGATTTGTGCAGGTGCCCGGCAGGCTTAGCCCTTTTTCAGAACCCGCGTGCCAAGTGTTTCGGCAATCTGCACGGCGTTCAACGCAGCGCCCTTGCGCAAATTATCGGACACACACCATAGGTTCAGACCGTTATCGATCGTGCTGTCCTGACGGATGCGGCTGATGAAAGTGGCGAAATCACCAACACATTCGACCGGCGTGACATAGCCACCGTCTTCGCGTTTATCGATCACCATCACGCCCGGCGCCTGACGCAGAATATCGCGGGCTTCGTCTTCATCGAGGAAATCCTCGAACTCGATGTTGATCGACTCGCTATGGCCGACAAACACCGGAACACGCACACAGGTGGCCGTTACCTTGATCGATTTATCGACAATTTTCTTCGTCTCCGCGATCATTTTCCATTCTTCTTTGGTCTCGCCCGAATCCATGAAGACATCGATATGCGGGATCACGTTGAACGCGATCTGCTTGGTGAACTTGCGGGCGGGCTTGTCATCGACGGGGTTGTAGATGGCCTTGGTCTGATCCCAAAGCTCGTCCATGCCGTCTTTGCCAGCGCCCGAAACCGACTGATAGGTGCTGACCACAACACGCTTGATGCGCGCACGATCATGCAGCGGCTTGAGCGCGACAACCATCTGCGCGGTCGAACAGTTCGGATTGGCGATGATGTTCTTTTTGGCATAGCCCATCACGGCATCCGGGTTCACCTCTGGCACGACCAGCGGCACATCGGGATCATAGCGATAGAGCGATGAGTTATCGATCACCACACACCCCGCAGCCGCCGCGCCGGGCGCGTATTTCTTGGTTGCCTCAGACCCGACAGCGAACAGGGCAATGTCCCATCCCGTAAAGTCGAACGTGTCCAGGTCTTTCGTTTTCAACGTCTTGTCGCCAAACGTAACTTCCGATCCCAGCGATCTGCGCGAGGCCAGTGCGGCCAGCTCATCCACCGGAAACTGGCGCTCGGCCAGGATGTTCAACATTTCGCGGCCCACATTGCCTGTGGCGCCGACGACGACGACGCGGTAACCCATTTTCTTTCTCCAGATAGGTGCCGGGCTTTTGCCCAACGCCGGGTTCATACGCCCAATGCGCGTTGGGGGAAAGGGGTCAGCTTAGTCGACGCTGTCGCGGCTGCTCAGATAGGCCAAAGTGCCAACCAAAAGCGCCAGTCCAAACAGCGCAAAGATGGCCGTGTAAGGCGCATTGCCACCACCGGGCACCGCGTCATGCACCCGCGCCGAGGCAAATTGCAACACACCCACACCCCCAATGCCAAAGAGGTTCATCAAAGTCACACCGCGTCCGACCAGATGAGGCGGAAAAAAGCTGCGCCCATGGGCGATGATCACAGGGAAGGTGCCGCACATAAACCCGATCACCGCCATCAGCACGATCGCCAGCGCGGCGTTCATCCCCGACCAATAGGCCAACGCCAGCGTCGCCAGCGCTCCGATCAGGTTAGCCGGAAAGATCACCCATTTGCGCGTGCCCAACATACGATCAAGCGGGCCGAAAAAGAACGTGCCCGCGATCATCGCGGTGCCCATGATCAGTGTCGCGGCGCCGATCTGGGCGGTGTTCTGACCAAATACATCGCCAAGATAGGGACCAATCCACAATCCACGAATCGCGCCAGCAGGGGCGTAACTGACCATCATCACCGGCAAAATCGCCCAGAGCGCCGGCAGTTTAATCAAGCTGAGCAAGGATCCGGCTTGCCCGCCCGGCGCCTTTTCGGGATCGCGCACGCTTAGGAATATCCCAAACGCAACAGTGGCCGACATCGCGCCCAAACCCGCCAACGCCCAGCGCCACCCAATCCATTCTGTGGCCAGCGCCATCGGATATGAAGCAACCAGATTTCCCACAGATCCAACGCCCAACATAAGCGCTGCCAGTGTCGCAAAACGCGCCGCTGGATAGGTGCGCGCAAAGATGTAGTACGACGACATCAGCACCGGCGCGCATCCAATCCCAATCATCAGCATCGCCAAATTGATATGCAACGCCTGCGTGGCCAGCGCGAACACAATGGCGCCGCCGCCGCCACCCATCAGCAGCAAAAAGGCCGCCGTCCGACGCGGTCCGATCCGATCCAACGCCCAGCCCACCGGCAGTTGCATCGCCGCAAAGGACAAAAACCAAAGCCCCGAAGCCTGGGCCAGATCATCCGCGCTGACGCCAATGTCACGCTCAAGCACCCCGGCCAAAACCGCCAGAAAGGCACGAAAAAACTGGCTGAGCACATAGGCCAGACAGAGCAAGATCAATCCAGGGCGCATAACGGTTGGGTGACATGGCGTGCCAGCAGGTGCAAGGGGCGCGCTGGGATGTTAAGGATTGGTATGGATCAACAAAGCGACTCAATCGGGTTCTATGACCGCCTGCAGCCCTTGGCCGCCTTCAGTGATCTGGCGGACCCCGGGCGCTATGCACCGCTGCCGGATGACTGGTGGGTCGGTGTTTCGGATATTGTCGGCTCGACCCAGGCGGTTGCGGACGGCAAGTACAAGACGGTTAACATGATCGGCGCCGCAGTGATTTCCGCGCAGATCAATGCCAATGCCGGGCGCGCTTTTCCGTTTGTGTTTGGCGGAGATGGCGCGGTTTTTGCCTGCCCGCCTGATCAACGCGATGCCGCCGAAGCTGCGCTGGCCGCTGTGCAATCTTGGGCTAAAGCAGAATTTGACATGGGTCTGCGCATCGCTTTGGTGTCTCTTGGCGACATCCGTGCGGCAGGGCGCGATGTTACGGTGGCACGCTATCAAGCCGCGCCAGGTGTGGATTACGCGATGTTCGCAGGCGGCGGAGTGTCCTGGGCCGAAACACAGATGAAACAGGGCCATCGCAGTTTGGCGCCCGCGCCCGCCGGAACCACACCCGACCTGACCGGACTGTCGTGCCGCTGGTCGCATATGGCGGCGCAAAACGGCATGATGCTGTCGGTGGTGATCCAGCCCGTGCGCGATGTGCCGGGCCAACGCTTTGCGCGGCTGTGCGAAAGCGTGGTCACCTTGGCGGGTCAGTTGCGCAACGGCGGCCATCCGGTGCCGCCCGAGGGGCCCGGATCGGACTGGCCTCCGCCCGGCGCCCGACTTGAAGCGCAGGCAACTCATGGTGAAATCTCGGTCAAGAAACGCAGACGCCAAGTGCTGGTCGAGACTTTTATCGCATGGCTGTTGATCCGCACCGGGTTGAAGCTAGGCGGCTTTGATCCACGCCATTACCAGCGCACCGTTGGACGCAACGCTGACTTTCGCAAGTTCGAGGATGGCTTGAAGATGACGCTTGATTGCGACGAAGACACCTATGACAAACTCAAAGAGGTGCTGGAACGCGCGCAAGACGCCGGGATCGCACGGTTTGGCCTTTACCGTCAGGACGAGGCGATGATGACCTGCATTGTTCCGTCGATCATGACCGATGATCACGTGCATTTCGTTGACGGCGCAACGGGCGGTTACACGCAGGCCGCGCAACAGATCAAATCCGCAGGTCAGACGTAAAAGGGCCGCCCCGGTTTCCCGGAACGGCCCCAAAATTCAGTGGCAGATCAGCTTAGGCGACCAGCGCATCCTGAGCTTGCTTGACGATGGCGCCAAAAGCTTCTGGCTCGTGCACGGCCAGGTCGGCGAGAACCTTGCGGTCCACTTCGATGCCAGCCAGGTTCAGACCGTTGATAAAGCGGCTGTAAGTCAGCGCCTCGTCATGGCTGCGCACAGCAGCGTTGATCCGCTGGATCCACAGCGCACGGAAATTCCGCTTGCGCGCCTTGCGGTCGCGCGTGGCGTATTGGTTGGCCTTGTCGACCGCCTGCGTGGCGACCTTGAAGATGCTCTTGCGACGACCGTAATAGCCTTTCGCCGCTTTGACGATCTTGCGGTGACGGGCGTGAGTGACGGTTCCACCTTTGGTGCGGGACATATCAGCAGCCTCCTATCAGCGGTCGTAGGGCATAAAGCCCTTGATGATCTTGGCATCGGGCGTCGACATGGTTGTCGTGCCACGCGCGTTGCGAATGAATTTGCGGGTGCGTTTGATCATACCGTGACGCTTGCCGGCTTGTCCCGACAACACCTTACCGGTGGCCGTGACTTTAAAGCGCTTCTTGGCGCTCGACTTGGTCTTCATCTTGGGCATTTCCGTCTCCTGTTCTTCAGATCGGTTTCAGCGCGACTCGGCATGCCACATGGGCCGGTCGCGCGGTTAGAGACGGTGGTGTAGGTGCCGCATGCCAAACTGACAAGAGGGAATCACGGCAAGAAGCGGGCGATGACGCTAAAAAACACATCTGGAACCCGATCCAGAGTGTAGCCACCGGGCTTGACCGTCACCGCGTAAAGAATCAGCGCTCCACCGATCAAAACCGTGACCGCCGAGGCGCGCGGCGCACGCCGATCACTCAAGGCCGATAAAACCGACGGAATTGAAAACGCTGCAACGATCAACCCAAGCGTCAAAGCGAGATCGGCATCCATAGCAGACCCTTTCTATTTTACCATTGATTGACGCTACTCTGGGTCAGAGGCGTAAATCAAACGTTCATCGCAGGGCGCCACACGTAAAATATTTGTGGTGCCCGGCACATTGAACGGCACACCGGCTGTTACAACAATCTGATCCGTCTCGCTGGCAAAGCCCCCCGCACGCGCCGCACGCGCCGCACTGACCACCGCCAGCTTAAAACGTTCCAGCGGGCCGGTTATCACGCAATTGCACCCCCAGCTCAGTGCCAGACGCCGCGCGGTGCCCAGCTGACTGGTCATCGCGATGATCGGAACACCGGGGCGTTCCCGCGCTGTCAGCAGAGCCGTTGTTCCGCTTTGAGTGAAGCAGCAGATCACCTTGATATCGGTGGTTTCGGCAATCTCCCGCGCCGCCGCGACGATCCCATCCGCCACACCCGATTGCCGCCCAGCCCGTGATGCGGCAATGATCTGAGTGTAGGTTGGATCGGCCTCGACCTCGGTGGCGACATTGTCCATCGTTTTGACCGCTTCAATCGGATAGCTTCCCGCCGCGCTTTCCGCGCTAAGCATGATCGCGTCGGTCCCCTCATAAATCGCGGTGGCCACATCGCTGACCTCGGCCCGCGTCGGCATCGGACTTTCAATCATGCTTTCCAGCATCTGCGTCGCCACAATCACAGGCTTGGCCGCACTGCGACACTTGCGCACCAACCGCTTTTGAATCGGCGGCACAGCCTGCACCGGCAATTCGACGCCCAGATCCCCGCGCGCCACCATAATCCCGTCGCTGACCGCCAGAATCGCGTTGAAATTGTCAACCGCACTTGGCTTTTCGATCTTTGACAGCAACGACGCCCGCCCTTTGGCCAATTCGCGCGCTTCGATCACATCATCTGGACGCTGCACAAACGACAAAGCCAACCAATCCACACCCAGTTCACAGGCAAATTCCAGATCATCGCGATCTTTTTCCGAAAGCGCCGCCAAAGGCAGCACAACATCCGGAACATTCACACCTTTGCGGTTTGAGATCGTCCCGCCGATCACAACCGTACAATCAGCAAAATCCGCGCCACATTGCTCGACCTTCAGGCGGATCTTGCCATCATTGACCAACAGCCGCGCACCGGGCTTCAATGCCGCAAAAATCTCCGGATGCGGCAGGCAAACCCGGCTCACATCGCCCTCGGCATCATCCAGATCAAGCCGAAACGCGGCGCCCTCTTCCAGCTCTTCTGACTCGGACGCAAAAACACCCACCCGCAACTTCGGCCCCTGCAAGTCTGCCAAAATCGCAATCGGACTGTCCAGGTCCTGTTCGATCTTGCGAATAATGGCGTGTTTGGCGCGGATCTCATCCTGGGTGCCATGGCTCATATTCAGGCGAAACACATCCGCCCCAGCCTCATGCAACGCGCGGATCATATCATAGCTGTCCGAAGCAGGGCCCAAGGTGGCCACGATTTTGACATTGCGCGATCGTCTCATGGCGGCATCGTCCCCTTTGTGGTGTTAACGCAAACATTGCTGCCGCGCTTATGGCCCAATTCCCATTTCCCGGCAACTGGTCTAGGTAACGCGCAAGGAATGACCAACAGATGACATACACTCCCTTTTTCACACATGGCGCAAATCGACCCGCCCGCTGGTTGATCACATGCGACCACGCCGCCAACACCGTGCCCCCCTTCGTGAACGGCGGTGACCTCGGCCTGCCAGCCCAAGACATGAACCGACACATTGCCTATGACATCGGCGCATATGGCGTGGCCCAAGCCTTGGGCGAAGCCCTTGACGCGCCCGTCATCGCGTCAAACTTTTCCCGTCTTGTGATCGATCCAAATCGCGGCACAGATGACCCAACCCTGCTGATGCAGCTCTATGATGGCACAATCATTCCTGCCAATCGCGGTGCCGATCCCGGCGAACGTCTCAGCAAATGCTATCACCCCTACCACGATGCTCTGGCGCAGCTGGCGCTCAGGCCAAACCCGGTGCTGCTGTCCATCCATAGCTTCACACCACAGCTGCGCGCGCGTCCGCCGCGCCCCTGGCACATCGGCGTGCTTTACGCCCACGACGCCCGCTTGGCCCGGCCTTTGATATCAACGCTACAAACCCAAAAAGATCTGATAATCGGCGACAACGAACCCTATACTGGCCACTTGCCCGGCGACGCCGTCGAGCGCCACGCCCTGCAACACGGACACCTGAACGTGCTCATCGAACTGCGCAATGACCTGATCGAAACACCAAAAGACCAAAAAGCCTGGGCAAACCGGCTCGCCCCAATGCTTGACGCCGCCCTGAAAGCCACCACTTTGTAAAACACCTTCATCTTTCCAGATAAACTCCGGGGGAGTCGCCCATCGGGCGGCGGGGGCTGGCCCCCTCCCAACCTGCAAAAAGGGACAACACGTATGGATTCTCAGACACAGCTGGAACTGGAAGCCGCCGCCTTCCGGCGCTTGCAAAAGCACCTGATGCAAGACCGCACCGACGTGCAAAACATCGACCTGATGAACCTGGCCGGGTTTTGCCGCAACTGCCTGTCGCGCTGGTATCAGGAAGCCGCCAATGATCGTGACATCGACATGGACAAAATGCAGGCGCGCGAACTGTTTTACGGCATGAGCATGGACGATTGGAAAGCCAATTATCAAAACGATGCAAAACCCGAGCAACAAGCCGCTTTTGACACCGCCTTCAAGGAAAACGTCACCGACAAAAGTTAGGCGTTGCGCGCCAGCTCTGCCAGAATTTTCATGGCATCCGCCGCGCGGTCTTCGGGCACAAACAGATGGTCGTGGAAAAACCCCGCAACCGGGTTCACGCCCATCCCCGCCGCCGCCAATTCGGTCGCGATCCGCGCAATGAACCCAACCGCCTCCAGCGCTGAATGCACGTTCAAAGTGATCATGCGGCACGGAAACTCCCACGTCACACCGTGGGCCTCGGCGTCCTCGCGCAGCAAGATCAAGGTCGTGCCTTCGGTTTCATGAAACACCATGCGCGGCGTCAGGCCCGGCGGTATGCCATCCTTCACCGTGGCAAAAACATACACGCCGTCGACAAGATCGGCAGACATCCCACGCAGCAAAACTGTTAGGTCCATTTCGCCGCTCATTGCACCTTCTCCGCCATGCGTCGCACAAAACCGGCGCAGATCTGTGGCGCTGTGATTGGCAACATGTGCCCTCGTTTGGGCAGTTCCTCATAATCCAATCCAAACGCCTGCATCGGCTTGCCATGCACAGAAGCGCTCAAAAGTGGATCTTCTGCGCCAAACAGAACCCCTCCCGGTACCTTCAACCCATCATAGCGCGCAGCCTGCACCGGGATATGGGTCTCCAGCATCACCAGATCTTCGGACGGTCCAATGTACCCTTTCGGGCGCATTCCCAAAATGGCCGCCGCTCGCTCCATAAAATCGTTGACCGGGGGCTCGGGCGCAAAGGCTGCCTCCAATAGTTTATCTTTGGTGAATTTCCCCATAGGAGCCGAAATGGTATGACCGATCAGCCATCGTAGCCATCCCACCCGCACCACCAGAGGTTTGAAAATCGGATTCATCTCTTGCTCGGCTTGGGTCAAAGGCGCAATCAGCGCAAGCGCGCCAGCCTTGTCGGGATGAGCCAATGCCATGTTCAGCGCCAAGGCCCCCCCAAGCGAATGGCCCACCAAAACCGGGCGATCTATGCCCCTCTCATCCAAAAACTGCCACAGCATGCGCGCCTGTTCATCCAACCGCGCCATGCCGGCCCCATCGCGCGTCGAATATCCACAACCTGGGCGGTCCACGATCAAAAGCCGGAAATCATCGCGCAGATCATCCGTCATCCCGTAGGTAAAATGCTGCAACTGCGCCGAAAGTCCGTGGATCATCACCAGCACCGGCGCACCCAAAGGCCCGATTTCAACATAGTGGATCGCGCCGCCATTGACCGGATGCAGTTTCCCAGCGCGGGGCACAGCAGCCTCGGCTTGCCGAGCCATGATCTGGGTCCAGACCATGAGAGCCCCGACCAATCCCACTAGAATAATAAGCACTGTTAACATCGTGGAATCTCCGGCCATTGATTGTTTTTCAACCCAACACTTTGGCGCTTCAAAAGGCAACGCTCAGCGTGTTCATCGGGTCACTGTGGCAGCGCCCCGGATAAGATTGCTTGCAAGAATGCGCAAAATCAGCGCACCCAAACCTCAACCCGACGGTTGGTCTTGCGGCCCCAATCGCTGTCATCGCAGGCCATAGGCAGGGATTCGCCATGAGCTTGCACAGCCACAGGCACACGGTTCTTGGCCGTCACCTCGGCCAGCTCAAGCACTTGATTGCGCACATTTTCCGCCCTTGAACGCGCGATCACCAGGTTGCGTTGTGCCGCGCCCTGACCGTCACTAAAGCCGACAAAAACCAGCCGACGCGCATCATAAACGCCGGTTTCAATGGCGCGTGCCAATTGTGTAATGTTGGCGCGCGATTGCGCATCAGGGCGCGATGAGCCGCGTTCAAACCGGAAAGACAGGGTCAGGCGCTGCATCGGCCGCAGCGCCCGCATCATAGACTTCAGCTGGGCCAGATCGACCTCTGGCCCAGCGGCCATAATTGCGTTGGCAAACCGATCGCCCTGCGCATTGACCGGGATCTGTTCGGGCATCTGATCCACAAAACCGGCCCGCCGGATCACAATCTGCGCACTTGGACCATTGGTATAGCTGAGAAATTCGCGCACAAGCTTGGGCAAACGTCGGGTCGGAAGATACAAAAACATCGGAGACGTCAGCGGATAATCTTCGGTCTTGATTGAGCGTCGCGAGGCTTCCAGCGAAAATCCACATTCCCCGGTCAGAATCAACGCACGCGCCGCGCCGGTTTCAGCGAAACTGGCCATGCCGATGGCGAACGGATCGTTGATCACAGCCCGCACCAGATCAGATCCCTTTGGATGGCGGGTCACGTCCGAAAGTATCACCTTTTCAACAGGTTCCAACAGGCTGTCTTCGACCGACTGCGACAACCCGGAGCCTTCCGAAGGCATATGAACTGCGATCGGTGCGTCGGGGCCACCAAGCTCGGACCAATTGGTCACTTCGCCCGCCAGCACAGCGGCCAGTTGTGGCACCGAAATGTTGGAAACGGGGTGGCGCGCAGTCACAATTGGCACGATGGCGTCCAGCGCCAAAACACGGCTGCGGTTGCGCCCGGTCATGTCGCCCATACCAGCTTCGCGCGCGCGGCTAAGTTCATCGGGACGGATTTCGCGCAGGGCCATTACCACATCCGCCTCGTTGGCAAGAAGATCGGCAAAGCCTTCGTCGGTGTTTGTAACCCGGAAAGAAAACCGACCCAGAACCTGACCTGACCGCGCCAATTCATACTCAAAGTGGCTAGAATCCACGCCGACGCGGGTGGCTTGATACGCATTGCGCAGTGCAAAGCCTTCGACCAACGCGGGCAGCAAAACCTCGCCCATTGTCGACGAGCCGGAAAACGCAACTTCGGCCACATAATCGGTCAAACTGGGGCAACCCGGACCGTCGCACACCACGCCCGTGCCATCCACGGTCAGGTCACCAAATTGCGTGTTGACCCGATAGAATTCACCATCGAAGCCCAACAAGGTTCCGGTGATTTCCACCGTCCCATCACGTGAGGTCAGTGTAACATCTTGTGCCTCTGCGGTTTCAGCAGGGCCAAAAAGAAGAAGTGCGGCGATGATCGCCGCACGGTACCAAGCCATATCAGACCTTGAATTATGCGATCACTTTAAAGCGATCTTCAGGTCATCCACCAAATTATTCAACACCAGAAAGTCACCAATTGCTGTGCAATCCGGCATCGCAAGCACAAGATCACGTGTGCGAAGCTGATTTGAGCCCCGAAGCTCTAAAGATTGGGCAGCAACGTCGCGGCCACAATTGCTGTCGGTCACTTCGGTTTCGATGGTCAAAGCAACGGTGCCGACCTGTTCGCTCATCCCGCGAGGAAAGGTGTAAATCTCGGCCAATTGCGGCGCCAACGTATCGCGATTGCCAAGCTGGGTGACAACACCAACAGCCGAATCAACGGACCCTGACCAGGCATGGCCCTGTCCGCCGTAGGCGGCGCCGAACTCACGGGCGTGAACTGCGAACCCGGTGTTACCGGACCACTGCACCGCCACGCGGTCATAATCAGCAAGTGCGGGCACATCAACTTCGGCCACAGCACCTTTGCCGTTGGTGAACTCGACAATGAAAACTGCATCCTGGTTCAAGGCCGGCACGGTCACTTCGAGCTGGCCATCACGCGATGTGGTTTCAGTGAACATCATACCGTTGTGGTGCACCGTCACGCGCGCGTTGCCATAGCAAGGGGCAGTGACTGTCAGGTCAACACTCGCCATGTTGCCGGGTGTCCCGTGAAAGCCGATGTCACATCCCAGGTTGGGCGTAACAGGATCAACGGGTGCTTCGGGCAAGACGATTGCCGCGACAGTTTTGACAGGTTCGGTCACCTTCGCTTGCGCCGGATCCGACACAGTTGCTGCGGTGAAACTGATATCTTCCAACGGCAGTGGCGCGTCTTGAACCGCGGCAGCGGGGGCAAGTGTCGCCTGTTCTATTGTGGTTTCATCCAACATAGCTGGGCTGGCAGACCCTGCATTTCCTTGTTGCATGAAATAACCGATTGCTAGCGCACAAGCGAGGGTTCCCCCCGCGGTGGCAAGTCGCTTTTTCGTTTCCATAACACCCTCCAGACCAAATGGTTAACGATGGTCTGCAAGGGAAACGGGGCCAACTTAAGGCCAGCGTGAGGAGTCATTCTGGCGCAATAGTGGCCAAAAGTGTCAGCTTAGCTTGCCGTGGCAATGTTTGAATTTCTTGCCGCTGCCGCAGGGGCATTTTTCGTTCCGGCCTGGATTTCCCCATGTTTCCGGATCGTTTTCATCGAAGTTGGCGGCCACCGGCATGGGCGGCGCAGCGGCGGCCTCCGGCGCGGGCTCGGGCGGTAATTGTCCTTGTTGTACAGCAAGTTCCGCCAACATCGCCTGCTGTTCTTCCTCGGTCGGAATGCGCACATGCGACAGCTGTTGGGTCACATTTTCACGCAGCCCGTCAAGCAAGCCTTCAAACAGCTGAAAGCCCTCGTTTTTGTATTCATTCAGCGGATCGCGGTTGGCATAACCGCGAAATGCGACGACCGAACGCAGATGTTCCAGCGTCAAAAGATGTTCGCGCCATTTTGTGTCAATCGTCTGCAAAAGGACATGTTTCTCGATATTGCGCATATTTTCTGGGCCAAATTCGACGGCTTTCTTGGCCATATGCTCGTCTGTGGCCTTAATGAGGCGCTCGCGAATCTCGTCATCGTCGACACCTTCTTCGTCGGCCCATTCGATGACCGGCACGTCCACGCCCAGCTTTTCAATCACCTGCGCATAAAGCCCACGCGTGTCCCACTGATCGGCATAGGTTTTGGGTGGCATGAATTGATCCACCAGATCATCGATCACCTGATGGCGCATGTCAGAGGTCACGTCTGACAGGTTGTCAGCGGCCATAATCTCACGGCGTTGGCCAAAGATCACCTTGCGCTGGTCATTCATCACGTCATCGAATTTCAACACGTTCTTACGCATGTCGAAATTGCGGCCCTCAACCTTGGCCTGCGCGCGTTCCAGCGACTTGTTGACCCAAGGGTGCACAATCGCCTCGCCTTCTTTCAGGCCAAGCGTCTTGAGCACCTTGTCCAACCGTTCAGAGCCAAAGATCCGCATCAGATCGTCTTCCAACGACAGATAGAACGCGGTGCGCCCTGGATCACCCTGACGGCCCGAACGGCCGCGCAACTGGTTGTCGATGCGCCGGCTTTCGTGGCGCTCCGACGCCATCACGTAAAGCCCGCCAGCGGCCAGCACCTTTTTCTTTTCATCGCCATGTTCGGCTTCGATCCGCGTGCGCGCGGCTTCTGGATCGGCGTCGGGATCATCGCCCAGCGCCTCAAGCACCTTCAGCTCGACATTGCCGCCCAGCTGAATGTCGGTACCGCGCCCGGCCATGTTGGTGGCGATTGTCACTGCACCAAACTTGCCTGCATCCGCGACGATCTGCGCTTCTTTTTCGTGCTGACGCGCGTTCAGAACGTTGTGTTCAACCTCGGCCGTGGTCAGCATCTGGCTGAGCATTTCGGACTTTTCAATCGAAGTGGTGCCCACAAGAACCGGCTGGCCCTTTGCATGCGCCACCTTGATCTCGTCGATCATAGCCTGGTATTTTTCCTGCGCCGTGCGGAACACCTTGTCGTCTTCGTCCACCCGCGCGATTGGCACATTGGTGGGCACTTCGACGACGCCAAGGCCATAAATCTCGCCAAATTCCTCGGCTTCAGTCAGCGCGGTTCCCGTCATCCCGGACAATTTGTCGTAAAGGCGAAAGAAATTCTGGAACGTAACAGAGGCCAGAGTCACGTTTTCGGGCTGGATCGGCGCGCCTTCTTTGGCTTCAATGGCTTGGTGCAGACCTTCCGACAGGCGCCGTCCGGGCATCATCCGCCCGGTGAATTCGTCAATCAAGATGACCTGACCATCCCGCACGATGTAATCTTTGTCACGCTGAAACAGCTTGTGCGCGCGAAGACCCTGGTTGACGTGGTGCACCACCGACGTGCTTTCCGGGTCGTACAACGTTTGCTCTTCTTCCAGCAAACCACGCGCCTGTAATTGCGCCTCAAGGTATTCGTTGCCCTCATCGGTAAAGGTCACATTGCGGGTTTTTTCATCAACCGAGAAGTGTTCATCACTCAGCAACGGAATCACTGTGTCGATCGACTGATACATATCGGAACGGTCATCGGCCGGGCCAGATATGATCAGCGGTGTGCGCGCTTCGTCGATCAGAATGCTGTCAACCTCGTCCACAATCGCAAAGTTGTGGTGCTGCTGGAACAGATCCGGCAGCTCGGACTTCATGTTGTCGCGCAGATAATCAAAGCCAAATTCGTTGTTGGTGCCATAGGTGATATCACACCGATAGGCTGCCAATTTGTTGGGCGGACCCATGTCCGGAAAAATCACGCCTGTGGTCAGGCCAAGCATGGCGTATACCTTCCCCATCCATTCCGCATCGCGTTTGGCGAGGTACTCGTTCACAGTGACGACGTGCACACCTTTGCCAGTCAGCGCGTTCAGATAGGCCGCGAACGTCGCCGTCAGGGTCTTGCCCTCACCGGTCTTTTGTTCGGCGATGTTGCCTTGATGCAGGAAAATGCCGCCCATCAACTGCGTGTCAAAGGCCCGCAGTCCCAGCGCGCGCTTGGCGGCTTCGCGACAATTCGCAAACGCTTCGACCAGAAGATCATCCAGCGGCGTGCCATTCAGCGCCTGTTTGGCCAGCGCCTCGGTCTTTTCTTTCAGACCTTCGTCGCTCAGTTTTTCGAATTCAGGCTCGAGCGCATTGATCTGTTCAATCAGCGGCCGCGTCGCCTTGATTTTGCGATCATTCGGCGTACCGAAGACCTTTTTGGCGATTGTTCCGAGTCCCAGCATAGTCACTCCAGCCGATCTGACGTTTTCGTGGGTGCCGCAGGCTTGCCCGCCCTTGCCACAGCCCATAGATACGGGGGGCAAAGATCGGCCTGCGCCAGACCACAACGCGATGTAAGGGGCAGGTCATACAGTGTCAACGCCGCGCCCTGTCGCGGCCAGCGAATAGGAACATTTCATGCCCAAAGGCCTCACTTTTTTGTCCTCTCTGGCCGTGGCTGCCGCGCTTTCATTCCCCGTGCCCGCTTTGGCCGAGCCCGATGCCAGCACCGTGGTTGCCCGTGTTAACGGTACCGAGATCACTTTGGGTCACGTGATCGTGGCCCATGCGACCCTGCCTCAGCAATACAAAGAGCTGCCTGCCGAAGTTCTGTACGAAGCCATTATCGACCAACTTGTACAACAGAGCACGCTGGACCAAGCCTTTGATCAAGCCGACCCAATGGCCGTACGACTGTCGCTGGAAAACGAACGCCGGTCCCTGCGTGCCGCCGAAGAGATCGAGCGGATCATGGCCGCAGCCGCCAGCGAAAGCGACATTCAGGCGAGCTATACGAACCGCTATTCTGAGGGTTTCGGCGGCATGGAGTTCAATGCCTCGCACATTCTGGTGGAAACCGAGGAAGAAGCAAAAGCGATCAAGGCAGACATTGACGACGGCGCCGATTTTGCAACCATGGCGCGCGAAAAATCCACCGGCCCCTCTGGCCCGGGTGGCGGCGCGCTTGGTTGGTTTGGCAAAGGCGCAATGGTGCCTGAATTTGAAACCGCAGTGGTCGCGATGTCGCCGGGAGATGTGTCTGACCCGGTTCAAACACAATTCGGCTGGCACTTGATCCGGCTGAAGGAGTCGCGCCAAACGACCGCTCCCGAGCTGGCAGAAGTGCGCGCAGAAATCGCCAACGAACTGCGCCAGGCCGCCGTCGAGTCCAAGATCGAAGAGCTGACAGCCGACGCCGAAATCGAACGCGTCGAAATCGAAGATCTTGCGCCCGAGATCATTCGAAATGTCGATCTTTTGCGGAACTGATCTGTGGCGCCTCCCGCATCCGTTTCCCCGCTCGCGCCCGTTTCGTTTCCGGATCTGCCGCGCATTGATGGTGTTCGCTTTGCCAGCGCCGCCGCTGGCGTGCGCTATTCCGGGCGCTCGGATGTGATGCTGGCGGTGTTTGATCCGGGCACCAGCGTTGCGGGCGTGTTCACACGGTCCTCAACCCGCGCCGCGCCGGTGCTGGATTGTCAAAGTAAACTGGGCGGGCCTTCAACAGGCCCGGCTGCGTTGTTGGTTAACTCAGGCAATGCCAATGCGTTTACCGGCCATTACGGGCAGACGTCAGTTCAAACCATTTGCGAAGACACGGCACGCGCGACGGGCGTGGCGGTTGACCGGGTGTTTACCGCATCAACCGGCGTGATCGGAGAACCTCTGCCCCATGACAAAATAGTTGAGAAATTATCTCATCTTACCAGCACCCTAGACGCTACGGCGGTGAAGCCCGCTGCCGAGGCGATCATGACCACAGACACGTTTGCCAAGGGCGCTGGCGCGCAAATTGAACTGGGCGGCAAGACCGTAAACATCGCTGGCATCGCCAAAGGCTCGGGCATGATTGCGCCCGATATGGCGACGATGTTGGTTTACATTTTCACCGACGCCGAGATTTCGCAGGCGTCGTTGCAGGCCATGCTTACCGAGCTGAACGCGATCACATTCAACTGCATCACGGTCGACAGCGACACCTCGACCTCGGACAGTTTGATGGTGTTTGCCACCGGCGCTTCCGGCGTGGATGTCACCGGCGAACCCCGTTTTCGTGACGCACTGCACCAGGTCATGCTCGATCTCGCACATCAGGTGGTGCGCGACGGCGAAGGCGCGACCAAGTTCGTGGAAATCCGCATTACTGGCGCGACCAACGACGGCGACGCAAAGGTTCACGGCTTGTCCATCGCCAATTCGCCTTTGGTGAAAACCGCCATCGCGGGCGAGGACCCAAACTGGGGTCGCGTGGTGATGGCAATCGGCAAATCAGGGGCCGAGGCCGACCGCGACAAACTAAGCATCCGTTTCGGCGATGTGTTGGTCGCGGAACAAGGATGGGTCAGCCCGGCCTATGATGAATCAGAAGCCGCCGCCTACATGAAGGGCGATGCATTGGTTTTGTCAGTCGATATGGGTTTGGGCACGGGCGCGGCAACCGTGTGGACTTGTGATCTGACCCATCGTTACATCGAAATCAACGCGGACTATCGGTCATGAAGACAGTGCTGGTGTCGGCGGTTGCGCTGATTGATGTGGATGGCCGCGTCTTGCTTGCCCAGCGCCCTGAAGGCAAATCAATGGCCGGGTTGTGGGAGTTTCCAGGCGGCAAAGTTGAACCAGGCGAAACCCCCGAGGTGGCTTTGATCCGCGAGTTGCAAGAAGAGCTTGGCATCGACACCTGGCAATCCTGTCTGGCGCCTTTGACCTTCGCCAGCCATAGCTACGATGACTTCCACTTGCTGATGCCATTGTTTGCCTGTCGCAAGTGGGATGGCATCCCGAAAGGCCGCGAGGGACAACAGCTGACCTGGGCACGTGCATCGCAATTGCGCGATTATCCGATGCCAGCGGCGGACTTGCCCTTGATACCGATTCTCCGAGATTGGCTATAGGTCGGCGTAATACCGCTTAGGTTGTATGCCAAGTCTATTCTAAAACCCAACATGTATGCGCTGCGCGTTCATTTAACGCCATATTTACGAGCAAATGCCTATTTTGAGAGCGTAAAATTTTGACAAATCCGTGTAGGCAAAGATGTATATTTGTGTATGCTGAACGTGTCTTGTTCTTTTGGGGAGGATATGACCCATGCTACGCACGATCACTGTTGGAACCTGTGTCTCGGTCCAAGGGACATTTGTTCGCACTTTACCTGATGGAAGAATCGCCGTTCGGGTAGGGAAATTGGTATATGCAGGACGGCCAGTTAGCGCTGCGGCCTGACTTACACCACTCGCACTAAACAAACGGGGCGCGGACCAATTGGCCGCGCCCCGTTTGTGTTTAAGCTTTTGAAAAGCCCTTGAAAATTAGTCCAGAACGCGGGTGACTTCCTCGCGTTCAAAGATTTCGATGACGTCGCCCTGACGAACATCTTCATAATTCTCGAACGCCATACCGCATTCCTGACCCGACTGAACCTCGGGCACTTCATCCTTAAAGCGCTTGAGCGTTTTTAGCGTACCTTCGTGAATCACCACGTTGTCGCGCAGCAAACGCACACCGGCCGAGCGGCGCGCAATGCCTTCGGTGACCAGACAACCGGCAACTTTGCCAACGTTGGACACTTTGAACACGTCCTTGATTTCCGCGTAGCCGATAAAGTTCTCGCGGATCTCGGCGCTCAACAGACCGCTGGCGGCCTTTTTGACGTCATCAACCAAGTCGTAGATCACCGAATAATACCGGATTTCAACGCTCTTCTGGTTCGCCGTGTTGCGCGCACTGGCATTTGCCCGCACGTTAAAGCCCATGATCGGCGCGCCGGACGCTTCGGCCAAACCAACATCGGTTTCCGTGATCGCGCCCACACCAGAGTGCAGAACCCGCACGCGCACTTCATCATTGCCGATCTTTTCCATCGCCTGAACAATGGCTTCGGCGCTGCCTTGCACATCGGCTTTCACCAAGATGGGCAACTCGCTGACGTTTTCGTCTGCTTTGGCGTTGGCCATCAGCTGTTCCAGCGTCGTGGCAGCCCCAGCGGCGGCGCGTTTGTCTTTGGCGGCTTTGGCACGGTATTCCGCGATTTCGCGGGCCTGCGCTTCCGTTTCCACCACGTTCAGAACGTCGCCTGCTTCTGGCGTACCGTTCAGGCCAAGCACCTCGACAGGGACGGACGGACCGGCTTCCTTGATCCGCTCGCCACGGTCGTTTTCCATCGCGCGGACTTTGCCCCACTGTTCACCAACGACGAAGATATCGCCTTGGCGCAATGTGCCTGTCTGCACCAGAACTGTCGCAACCGGACCACGGCCAACGTCAAGCTGAGCCTCGATCACCGCGCCTTGAGCCGCGCGATTCGGGTTTGATTTCAGTTCGAGAATTTCCGACTGCAGCGCAATTGATTCGAGCAATGCCTCGAGCCCGGTGCCTTTGATGGCCGAGACTTCGACATCTTGCACTTCGCCCGACATCTTTTCGACGATCACTTCGTGCTGCAAAAGATCAGTCCGCACTTTGTCGGCGTTGGCTTCCGGACGGTCGATCTTGTTGATCGCAACGATCATCGGAACCTTCGCCGCCTTGGCGTGCGCAATCGCTTCGATGGTTTGCGGCATCACCGCATCATCCGCCGCAACAACCAGCACGACAATATCTGTCACCTGCGCTCCGCGCGACCGCATCGACGTGAACGCCGCGTGGCCGGGCGTGTCGAGGAAGGTCAGAACCTGACCATCATCCGCCGTAACCTGATAGGCACCGATATGCTGCGTGATTCCACCGGCTTCGCCTGACACAACCTTGGCCTTGCGAATCGCATCCAGCAACGACGTTTTGCCGTGATCGACGTGACCCATCACAGTGATAACTGGCGGGCGCGAAATCAGATCTTCGGGCGCTTCTTCCACCTGAGCGATCACGTCTTCGACGTCAGAATCCGAAACCCGAACCACTTTGTGGCCGAATTCCTCGATGATCAGTTCTGCGGTATCCGCATCGATGGTCTGGTTCTGTGTGACCATCATGCCGTTGTTCATAAGCGCTTTTACGACTTCGCCAACACGCTCGGCCATCCGGTTTGCCAGTTCGCTGACCACAATCGCTTCGGGCAATTGCACGTCGCGCACAACCTTTTCACGCTCAACACTGCCACCCATGGCTTTTTGACGGGCGCGTTCTTGTTTGCGCTTCATTGCCGCCATCGAACGTTGGCGTCCACCTTCGCCGCCCGACAGCGCCTGGTTAAGCGTCAATTTGCCTGAGCGACGTTTGTCATCGCCGCCTTTGCCGCGGGCATTGCGTTGCTCTCGCTCGCGATCCGTTTTGCGCGGAGTGGCCGCAGGCGCAGGCTTATTTGCACCGCCCCCACGTGGGGCCGCTTCTGCAACGGCGTCTGGCGCCGGTGCTGCCGCAGCGCGTTTTGCTGCATCTTCGGCCTCACGCGCGGCGCGCGCCACTTCCTCAGCTTTGGCTTTGGCACGCTCTTCGCGCTCACGCTCTTCGCGTTCCTTGGCTTCTGCCTCGGCACGCCGGCGACTGCGTTCTTCAGCACGGGCTTTTTCGTCGGCGGCACGAGTGGCTGCTTCTTCAACTTCACGTGCTTTGGCTGCCTGAACCGCCTTCAGACGACGATCCATTTCCGCATCGGTGATACCAGCTGGGCGACGCGATGGGTCGCCAGACGGCGTAGACCCGGATCCGCCCGCCTTGCCAGCACCCGGCTTGGGTACAACAACGCGCTTGCGCTTGGTTTCCACAACGACGTTTTTGGTGCGCCCATGGCTGAAACTCTGTTTCACGTTCCCCGGACGGGAGCCGCCGCCACGCACACCTAATGTCTTTTTGCCGTCAGTATCGCTCATAAAGCTTTTTATCCTTCTGGATGGCCGCTGCCACCCTCGTTTTCGCGCAGACCACGCAACCGCTGCGCTTCCTCTACAACACGTTGCGTGAGTCCACCAGAGGCGAGCGCAGCATGTATCACAGTTTGGCGGCCAAAGGCCATTCCCAGTTCATCCGCCGTCAGCCAGCCAATATAGCTGCCATAATGCGGCGTGCTCAGTTTCGATTTTCCGCGGCCGGACCCGTCGATGGCCTGAATAAGCACTTCGGCCTCTTCCTTGCCCAGCCAGTCTTTGACTTTCTCGTAACCCGCGACGGCTGCACCTGATTTGCGCGCAAGACTGATCAAATCAATCACCCGCCGCGTCACCTGCCGCTCGACCTCGTCAACCAAACCATCCGGCACCGACACAGGGTGCTTCAATCCACGGGCGAACAATTTCTTGCCAACCGCCTTGGTCAGCGCAGCACGCTGAGCCGAAACATAGACCCCGCGCCCGGGCAACTTGCCCAATACATCTGCCACAATAGCACCATCCGGCGATGCAACAAAGCGGATCAGACCAAATTTTGGCTGCACCTCGCCTGTGGCAATACACTTGCGGTCTGGACCGTCGTTGCGATCCTTTGAGGCGCCACCGCGTCCCATCCTGGCCAACGAGGGGCCTGAGATCAGGCCCCAGTCTCCTTGGCAAAGACATTGGCGTCGGGATCTTCGTCTTCTTCTGGCTCTTCCTCGGCCTCAAGATCAGCCGGATCAACCCAGCCCAGCAAGATTCGCGCGGTCATCACCATATTTTGCGCTTCTTCCAGCGACACATCAAAGGGCTCCAGCAAACCGTCATCTTTGACGCGCTCACCGTCAACCGTGGTCCAGCCGCCGGCCAGCTCCCAATCGGCGCAAGTCGCGAAGTCTTCCAGCGTTTTGACGTCGTCCTTGGCCAACGCTTCAATCATTTGGGGTGTCAGGCCTTCGAATTCAACCAGGCTGTCTTCAACGCCCAGCGCGCGGGCATTTTCCAGCGCCGCTTTGTTGACCGCCTCAAGGTAATCTTTGGCGCGGGCCTGCAATTCGCTCGCCGTGTCTTCGTCGACGCCGTCGATCACCAAAAGCTCGTCAACTTCGACATAGGCCACTTCTTCGAGATTGGTGAAGCCTTCGGAGACAAGCAACTGAGCAAAAAACTCATCAAGATCAAGCGTGTCCATGAACAGTTGCGTGCGCTCTTCGAATTCCTTCTGACGGCGCGCGCTTTCTTCTTCTTCGGTCATAATGTCGATATCAAGGCCGGTCAGCTGCGACGCAAGGCGCACGTTTTGGCCACGACGACCGATGGCAAGGCTCAGCTGCTCTTCGGGCACAACAACTTCGATACGCTCGGCTTCTTCGTCCAAAACCACTTTGGTCACTTCGGCTGGCTGCAACGCATTCACAAGGAAAGTCGGCTGATCTTCGTTCCAAGGGATGATGTCGATCTTTTCGCCCTGCAGTTCGTTAACAACAGCCTGCACACGGCTGCCGCGCATACCCACACAGGCGCCAACCGGATCAATCGAATTGTCATAGCTGATCACAGCAATCTTGGCGCGGCTGCCGGGGTCGCGGGCCACAGCCTTGATCTCGATGATGCCATCATAGATCTCGGGCACTTCCATCTTGAACAGCTCAGCCATGAATTCCGGCGCAGTCCGGCTCAGGAAAATCTGCGGACCACGCGGTTCGCGGCGCACGTCCTTGATGTAGCAGCGAATACGGTCATTGGGGCGATAGCTTTCGCGGCCGATTTTTTCATTGCGGCGCAGAATCGCCTCGCCGGCACCAACATCGACGATGACATTGCCATATTCTTCGCGTTTGACCTGACCGTTGATGATCGTGCCGGCGCGGTCTTTGAACTCTTCGAATTGCCGGTCACGCTCGGCTTCGCGCACCCGCTGCAGGATCACCTGCTTGGCAGATTGCGCTGCGATTCGCCCCATTTCGACGGGCGGCACTTCCTCGACAAACGTGTCGCCAATGGTTGGCTCGGCCATGTATTGCTTGGCCTGCTCAACCGTAAACTCGGCCTGATAGTTTTCCAGCAATTCCTCTTCGACCACAGTGCGCACACGAGTGAATGTCGCCTTGCCGGTCTTGCGGTCGATCGCCACGCGGATGTCCATTTCGGCGCCGTAACGCGACTTGGCCGCGCGGGCGGGGCTTTCTTCCATCGCCTCGACCACCAAATTCGGGTCGATCATCTTTTCGCGGGCCACAGCTTCGGCTGTTTGCAGCAGTTCCAGCTGGTTTGCAGATGTAATTGCCATCAGTTTTTCTCCCCAGACCCTTGGGCCGTCACACTATCGCCCTGTTCGGGCTGTTCTTCGGAGACCTCGCCCGGCATGGGCAGGTCTTGTGATATCTCGTCGAATGCGTCTTCGTTCAGCGTTCCGGCGGCTTTCCGCTGACGCAGCATTTCTTTGATCAGATCATCGGTCAGCACCAGTTTCGCGTCGCTCAGCCAATCGAAATGCAGCCCGATTGTGCCTTCTTCGATATTGATCAGCACCTCGTCGCCCTCAATCCCGGCCAATTCGCCTTTGAAACGGCGGCGTCCATCGATCAGTTCATCGGTTTCGATCTTTGCTTCGTACCCCTGAAACATGTCGAAATCCTTGAGACGCGTTAAAGGTCTGTCGATTCCCGGGCTTGAAACTTCAAGCGCATAGGCGTCCAAAATCGGATCTTCCACATCCAAAATCGCGCTGACGGCTGTTGAAATATCGGCACAATCATTCACTTCGATGCCACCTTCGGGCCTGTCCGCCATGATTTGCAGCGTCGTGGCTTTGCCAGACATCAACCGAACGCGCACCAGTTCATAGCCCATGCCCTCTAGCACCGGAGTGATAATCTCGGCCAAACGGCGGTCGATTGCGGCTTTTGCGATCAGGTCGTTGCTCATCAGATCCATCAGGTGCGAAGGCACAAAAAAACGGGCGCGCGGCCCGTTAACAAAGTCCGGTGGAGTGTTGGGTTTGGACCCCGACGCGCCGCTATTGAGGCTGATATACGCGCCTCATCGGCGATGTGCAATAGGGCATGTGCCGTATCAGGCCATCCACCAGCGTTCACCAATGCGCCCATCATCCAACGGCGCGCGTGTACCAATGTGCGCCGGCACGCCCACGGTGATTTGCGCGACCAGCGCGACATCGTCGACCGAAGGGTGAAACACAAAACCGCCCCGACCCGGCAGGCCCTCCAGTTTTGGCAACTGAGCCACATCGACAAAGCCATCGCGCAGGGCCTCGGCGCGCACGCCAGAATCGGGAATCACAATCGCATCAATGCTGTCAAACCACCCGGCCTGACCGTCTTTGTAATGCTGCGCGACACGGGCGCCCAGAAAGTGACGATCGGGATCAAAACGCTGCTGTTGGTAAAGCCCGGTGCCGATCATGGTGTCCTGCGAGTGGGTCATGGCAAAGCGAATATCAGACAGCAGCATCGGCAATTGTGGGTCAGGATCGGTCAGATCAATTGCAACGGTTGTATGATCGCGCGCCGTGATCCGGGCCCGCTCAAACGCGGGATGAGCGCCCAGAACGCGCACGGCATCCGGGGCACCAAATACGGTTTGATCATGAAACACCGCGTCATCACGCAGCTGAAAGGTCCAATGGCGCGCCGTGGCGTCCGAACTCCAACTGCTTGATAACTCACCCCGCAATGTGCCGTTGGGCGCCACTTCGGTCAGTGTGTCAAACATCGCCGATCGCGCGACGGCCGCCAGCGCGCCGTCCTCTCGCGCCAAAGCCAGCCGCAACCGACCGCCTGCTTTGGGCTGGGCCTCGGGGCGCAACCCGGTTGCCGCCAGCAAAGCCGCCGCCGCACCCGAAGTGAAAAGCGCGCGTCTGTCCAAACGGGTCATGTGCCGTGCGCCTCGGCGATACGGTCCATCACACGCACAAGTTCGGCACTGATTCCCGGTTCAGACAAAGCATGACCGGCATTGCGGATCATCTTCAGCTCGGCGGCGGGCCACAGTTCAGACAGCCGCCAGGCCGACGTCGGCGGGCAAATCATGTCATAGCGCCCCTGCACAATCGTGCCCGGAATGTGCGAGATCCGACCCATGTGCGACAGGATCTGCCCGTCGAACTCAAGGAACCCGGCATTGATGAAATAGTGATTCTCAAGCCGGGCAAAGGCGCGGGCGTAATCACCATGGCTTTCCCCAGAGGACCCACTGGAATGGATCGAGGCCAGCGCGTTTTCCCAAGCGGACCACGCGCGGCCAAAACGGGTCTCCTGCGTCAAATCGCCCGAGAACAGCCGCCGGTGATAAGCGCCGATCATGTCGCCACGTTCATCATCCGGAATGATCGAAACGAATCGCGCCCAGGTTTCCGGCCAGAACTTGCCCGCGCCGCCACCATAAAACCCACCAAGCTCGGACTGGGTCATCAGGAACACGCCGCGCACCACGATGTTTGTCACACGGTCCGGATGGCTTTGCGCATAGACCAGCGCAAGGGTCGCACCCCAACTGCCGCCAAACACCGCCCAGGCGTCAATATCCAACAGCGCGCGAATCCGCTCGATATCATCCACCAGATGCCAGGTTGTGTTGTCTTTGACCGACGCATGTGGGCGCGAACGGCCACAGCCGCGTTGATCAAACAGGATCACACGGTAGACCGCCGGGTCAAAATAGCGCCGCATCGCCGGGCTGCATCCACCGCCGGGGCCGCCATGCAACACCACAACCGGGATCCCATTGGGATTGCCGCATTGCTCAACGTAAATCTGATGGCCCTGCCCCACAGCAAGCATCTGCTGATCGAACGGGTCGATCGGCGGATAAAGGTACTGCACTGCGCGCTTTTGGTCCGAGAACTTGTCCATTACTGACCTATATAGTGTTCGGACTAAAAGATCACACGGAGACAGGAATGCAAGCGCCACAATCAACCGTCGACCCTTCGGAAGTTGCTAAATTTGAAGCAATGGCAGCCGAATGGTGGGATCCGGCCGGAAAATTCAAGCCACTGCACATGCTCAACCCCTGCCGGCTCGATTACATCACGACTCAGATCGCGGGCGAATTTGACCGGGACGTGACCCAGCCGTTGCCGTTTTCCGGGCTGAGGTTGCTCGATATTGGCTGCGGTGGTGGGCTGTTGGCCGAACCCATGGCGCGATTGGGCGCCACGGTGGTGGGCGCCGATGCCGCAGCGCGCAATATCCCTGTGGCGCAGGTCCACGCCGAGCAATCGGGCCTGAATATCGACTATCGCCACACCACCGCCGAAGATATGGCCGCGGCGGGCGAGCAGTTTGATGTGGTGCTGAACATGGAAGTTGTCGAACATGTCGCCAGCCCCATCGCTTATCTGACCGCCTGCCAGCAATTGCTGAAACCCGGTGGCTTGCACATCTGTTCGACGATCAACCGGAACCCAAAATCCTATGTAATGGCGATTTTCGGAGCCGAGGTGGTGATGCGCTGGTTGCCCAAGGGAACCCACGAGTGGAACAAATTCATCACACCAGATGAGTTGTTCGCGCTTTTGGAACAATCTGGCCTGACTCCGGTCGACCGTCAGGGCTTCGTGTTCAACCCAATCAGTTGGAGCTGGAGCCTGTCGACCCGCGACCTGAGCGTGAACTACGTGACGGCCAGCACCAAACCAACCTAGCCCATCTGCTCCAGCCGCAACCGAAGCTCGCGCAGCACCGGCAAAACCAGGCGGACTTTTTCATCGCCCAGCGCGCCGACCACCTCGTTCACCACGGGGGTGATCAGCGCCACCGCCTGGTTGCGCGCTTGCCGACCTGCAGGGCTGATCGCCACCATTTTGCGCCTGGCGTCGTCCCAATCCGGGCGCACATGCACAAAACCGGCCCATTCCAGTTTGCTAAGCGTGTTGGTCATTGCCCCGCGTGTGACGTGAAAGGTTTCGGCCAGTTGCGCAGGAGCGCGTTCCGCTGCGACAAAATCCAGATGGTTCAGAACCGAAAAATGCGAAATTTCCATGCCTTTGGGCAAAACCTTGCTCAGCCGGTTGCGAAGCAGTTGGTCGGCCAGCAAAACCTCGCTGACCAACACAACGGCCAGAGATTTTGCATCATCGCTCATGGCCCCGAAAACGGGCGGAAATGGGTTTGCGACGGCACACGGTGACGGGCGCTGGTCACTGCCTCAAGGTCAAGATCCACAGAAGTTATGCCCGGCTCGGTGCCACCATCGCCCAACACTTCGCCCCAAGGCGAAATCGCCAGACTGTGCCCGTGGGTGCTGCGTTGCTTGCCACGGCTTGTCGCGTGCGTGCCGGTTTGCGCCGGCGCCAGGACATAACATCCGCTTTCAATCGCACGCGCCCGCAACAGACTTTCCCAATGGGCGGCCCCGGTGACAGGCGAAAATGCCGCAGGCACCGTCAGGATCTGCGCACCACCCTGAACCAAAGCGCGGTACAACGGCGCAAAGCGCACGTCATAACAAATGCTCAACCCCACCGCGCCAAAAGGCGTTTCAGCCACCACAGCGCGATCTCCGGGGCGAAACCCATCCGATTCGCGAAAAGTCTCTTCCGGGGTCACCTGCACGTCAAACATATGGATTTTGTCATAACGCGCACGCACCACGCCATCCGGGCCAATCAGAAACGATCGGTTGGCAAAGCGCCCATCGGGATCATCTGTTTTCAAGGCAAGCGAGCCGATCAGAACCCAAATGCCCAGCCCGCGCGCCTGCGCCTGCAGCCCGGCCAAGGTCGGATCGTCACCTTCAGAATGCAGAACCGCGTTCTGATGCGACCGGCTGGCCGAGATACAATTGGTCACCTCAGGCGTCAAAACAAACCCTGCGCCAGCCTCTGCAGCCTGGGCAATCAACGCCTCGGTCGCAGCCAGATTGGCAGTCGGATCATCCCCGGAACACAGCTGGATCAGTGCGGCCTTCATCACAGCGCCAACAGCGCGTCCAGCTTGCCAGCCCGGTCCAGCGCGAACAGATCGTCGCAGCCGCCCACGTGCACCTCGCCCACGAAAATCTGCGGCACAGTGCGCCCGCCATTGGCGCGTTGGATCATCTCGGGCTTGCGGTCGGGCTGCGCCAGCACGTCAATCTCGGCGAAATTGGCGCCCTTTTGGGTCAGCAAACGCTTGGCGGCATGGCAAAAGCCGCACAGCGGAGAGGTGTAGATTTCGATCGGTTTCATGGGCCTGCCTTTGACAAAGGTTAACGCTTAGTCTCGGGTATTTAGGCATCCTTTGCAACGCGCGCCAGTGCCAGCACACTCACATCTGCTGCGCCCGCCTCCAGACAAGCCTGCGCGCAGGCAGCAAATGTCGCGCCCGAGGTCATCACATCATCGACAATCACCACAGGACGGCCGGCAATCCGGTGGCGGCGACGCGGATGAACGGCAATGGCGCCGTCAAGATTGGCAAAGCGCTGATCCGAGTTCTTGCCCTCCTGACTTTCGGTCTTGCGCCTGCGGACCAAAAGATCCGGGCATTGTGCCAGCCCTGTCTCGGCGCCCAGCGCGCCCGACAGTAACGCTGACTGATTGTATTTCCGTTTCAACAAGCGCGACCAATGCAAAGGCACCGGAGCGATCAAAGTACGAGAGGTCAGAAATGATCGACCCGCCTGTGCCAGCCACTTTGCCGCCGGTTGAGCGACCTCGGATTGATCGCCATGTTTCAACCGCAAAACGATTCGCCGCGCGGCATCACGGTAAATCAGCGCAGCCCGTCCCTGCGACCAAGGGCGCGGCGCAGCCATGCATTCATCGCATTCGATCCGGGTGCCATCGCTTTCGCCCTGCAGCGGAACGCCGCAGGCATCGCAAACAGTGCCGCCAATAAAGGGCGTGTCCCGCCAACATGTACCACACAGGCCGAAATCGCTGTCGACCATGGCACCGCATCCAAGACAACGCGGCGGATACAGCAACCCGATAACAGTTTGAAACCCTGAGTGCATCGCTCTACCTACCGTTCATGACGCAACCACCCGCCTTGTTTGACCGCCCGTCCCTGGACCAACGCCGCCGCCGAATGCGTGGTGATGCGCTTTTCCTGCATGAGACCGCTTTGGAAGAAGTGCAGGATCGCCTCGCGGGGGTTAAAAGAGCGTTTACATCTGTGGCAATTGTGACGCCCTGCCGCGATTTGTGGCGCAACGCGTTCCCCGAGGCGACGTTTGCACCCGATCATGACACGCTGGATTTGGCATTGGGTCAGTTTGATCTGGTGATCCACGCCATGTGCCTGCATTGGGCGAATGATCCCGTGGGCCAGCTGATCCAATGCCGCCGGGCGCTTGTGGAAGATGGCCTGCTGCTGCTGGTCGCGCTGGGCGGGCACACATTGCACGAACTGCGCACCAGTCTGGCAACCGGCGAAACCCAGGCCACATCCGGTCTGTCGCCGCGCGTTGCCCCAATGGCCGAGATCCGCGATATGGGCGCCTTGCTGCAACGTGCAGGGCTGACACTGCCGGTGGCCGATTCTTTTCAGCTAAACGCACAGTACCGAGATCTGACCCATCTGATGCACGATCTGCGCCACATGGGCGAAACCAACGTGCTGACCAACCGCTTGCGCCGCCCAACCCGGCGATCCGTGTTTGAAGCAGCCGAAAAGGCCTATCGGAGCGCGTTTTCCCAGGATGGAACAAGCCTGACCGCCACCTTTGAGATAATCTGCCTGACCGGCTGGTCGCCCTCTGATTCGCAACCCAAGGCGCTGCGCCCCGGATCGGCCAAAACCCGGCTTTCTGACGCTTTGGGAACCTCTGAGACCAAGCTGTCAGATTGACGATTGGACAAAAGCGTTTATCTCACCCTTATGACACCTGATCAGGACCCAGACATGCGCGATACCACGACGGTTGCAACCTGCCCTGCCCACGCCCCGGCGGACCACCCTCCGGTGCCTGGCGAAAAGATTGGCGTTTTGCTGGCAAACCTCGGCACGCCCGACAATTACGACTATTGGTCGATGCGCCGTTATCTAGGCGAATTCCTGTCTGACAAACGGGTCATCGACTATAGCCCCTGGCTTTGGCAACCGCTGCTGCAATTGGTGATCCTGACCAAGCGTCCGTTTTCCAGCGGCGCCGCGTACAAATCGATCTGGAACGAAAAAGACGGCGAAAGCCCGTTGATGACGATCACCAAACAGCAGACAGCCAAAATCTCGGAAACCGTGCACGAGCGGTTCGGCGACCAGGTAATGGTCGATTTCTGCATGCGCTATGGCAACCCGTCGACCCATTCAAAAGTGCGCGCAATGACCGAAGCAGGATGCCGCAAGATCCTGTTTTTCCCGCTTTATCCGCACTACGCCGGAGCCACCTCGGCCACGGCCAACGACCAGTTCTTTCGCGCACTGATGGACGAAAAATGGCAACCCATCGCACGCACTGTGGCGCCCTATTTTGACAACCCCGCCTATATCGACGCCTTGGCGCAATCGATCGAGCGCGCTTATGCAGAAGTCGAAAAACGGCCGGACATCCTTGTGTGCTCGTATCACGGCGTGCCCGAGCGGTACCTGAAAGAAGGCGACCCGTATCATTGCCATTGCCAGAAAACCACGCGCCTGCTGAAGGAACGGCTGGGCTGGGCCGACACCGACATCACCACCACCTTTCAGTCAAAGTTCGGCCCGGAAGAGTGGCTGAAGCCCTATACGGTGGAAGAGGTCGCGCGGCTGGCAGAGGCCGGCAAAAAGAACATCGCTGTGTGTGCACCGGCATTTTCAGCCGACTGCATCGAAACGCTGGAAGAGATCAACGAAGAGATCAAGGAAAGCTTTGAGCACGCAGGCGGTGAGACGTTCACCTATATTCCCTGCCTGAATGATGACGCGCCGCACGTAAAGGCGCTTAGCACCATCATCGAGCAGAACCTACGCGGTTGGATCGACTGATCCCCAAACCTCGCATGGATTGGACATGAAAAAAGGCGGTGGGAAACCACCGCCTTTTTGATTTGTAGTGCTAAGCGCTTTAGTTGGCAGCGACAGCAGCAGCCACCAGAACCAGCAGGATCAAGGGCAGCAAAACGCCGCCGGACGACCCTTCGGCTGCTTCCACGATGACAGGTGCTTCGATGATAGGCGCAGCAATGTTGCCAGCATATGCGGTCGAAGCAGCAGCAACCAGTGCAGCGGCGAGAACGAGTTTCTTCATGTTAACCTCCAGAATTCGCGCAGCTCAAAACTTTGAACCACGCACCCAAGACTTATCTCGTAACTTTTTCTAAGCAGCAATACGCATAGATTGCAAATGCTTGTTGGGTCAGACTTGCCTCTGATGAAGTGAATGTCGTCAAATTAGCAACACTTGTGTGCCGACCTGCGCCATCGAAAACAGCTGGGCAATATGCTCGTTATAAAGCCCAATACAACCGTTGGAAGACTGCCGCCCGATTTTGCGCGTGTCATGCGTTCCGTGGATGCGGTAATATTTCCAGCTCAGATAAAGTGCATGTGTTCCCAACGGGTTATCAGGACCGGGCGGGATGAATTTTGGCCATTCCGGGTTGCGCTTTAACATATTCGGGGTTGGGCGCCAACTTGGGCCATCCACCTTCTGCGTGACGACCGTACGTCCACGCTTGGTCAGATCTTCGGTCAGCGGAACACTAGACGGGAACAGGCGATAGGTCGCGCCATCCTCTGACCAATAATGCAGCGCGCGCGACGTGATATCGACAAGAATCGCCCCCTTGTTCAGGGTGGTGAAATACGGCTGCCATTCCAGAGCCCGAAAGCTGGAAATATTGCGCCGTACAGCTGCGGACAAATCACGCTCGACTTGGGTTGTATCAGCGCTGTTGACGTTTTGTGCCAGCGCAGGCGCAGCCATAAACGTGGCGGCGCCGCCCAGAAAGGCGCGCCGACTTGTCCGCGACAGGGGTTTTTGGGCCATCTCTACACTCCGGGTTTGGGGTTCGTTGACGAATTTTCAGCATAATATGGCCGGAAAGCCGCAGTCGCAAATCAAACCAACGTCAGATTTTGGCTTTACGGATTTGTGAGTTTGCGAAGACGCAGTGCGCGCGGTAAGCCATCGGACAGAAACTGGGATGGGGTGATGTACAGTGCGTCTTTTATCGCTGCTGCTGACGTGTTTGGTGTTTTTGGCGGCCTGTGCGGTGCCAGAGGATACACCGCGTACAGGCTCGGACGGGCGCCCCTTGCCGAAACTTTACAAAATTCGCGGCTCTGACACCGGGAAACTGCAGATCCGTATGCTTGATTCGGTGAACGCCCTGCGTGGCGCGTCTGGTTCCGGCCCGATCCGCTTGGACGCACAGCTGACATCGGCTGCGGCCACCCACGCCTTGGACATGTCGGTACAGAATCGCCCCTGGCACTTTGGCTCGGATGGGTCTTCACCGATTGATCGGGTGGCCCGCGCCGGATTTCCCGGTTTGATGCTGGGTGAGGCGATTTCAGAAACTTACGAGACCGAATTGGAAACCCTGGCGGCCTGGATGGAGGCACCCGGATCGCGCAGTGTTATTCTTGAGCCGCGCGCTACCAGCATGGGCTTTGCCTGGCACCAGGAGAAAAACGGCAAAATCTGGTGGGCACTGGTGATGGGCAATTAGGCCCGGATCGTAATAACCGTTCCAACTTGGACCATCGCGTAAACATCTTCCATCTCACGGTTTTTCACAGCGATGCAGCCCGCCGTCCAATCTTCGCCTTTGGCACGTTTCAAATTGGGCTGGCCGTGGATAAAAATATCGCCACCGGGCGATTCGCCCAGCGCCTTGGCCTCCGCCCGGTCCTGAGCATTGGGATATGAGATGCCCAGCGACAGATGAAAGCTGCTGTTGGGATTGCGCCGATCGATGTAATAGGTGCCCTCTGGCGTCTTTCCGTCGCCTTTTATCTGTTTGTCGCCATCGGGCGCAAAGCCCATGTCGACGTCGTATTTCTCAAGCACGGTTTCGCCGTTGAGGAGATACATGTTGCGCGCGCCTTTGTTGACAACGATCGACGTCACCGGCGGGCCTTTGTAGGTCTTGAATTTATTCCGACTGCAGGCCGAAACCATAAGTGTCGCCAGCACACCCAATCCGAAGATACGTCTTTTCATGATCTTACACTGTCCTGATCCGTTTCAACGCCTGATAGCGCGTAACCATAAATTCTGAAAATCACGTTTATCTGAGCCCAGGATTTTTTGCACCCTCTGGCCACGAAAACCGCGACACCAATTCAATGTGCACAGACCAGCGAAACTGATCAACCACCTGAATCCAATCCAACTGGTACCCGGCCTGCGTCAAATGCCGCGCATCGCGTGCGAATGTCACCGGATTGCACGAAACATAGGCAATCACTGGTAATTTCGCTTTGGCCAGCTCTGCCACCTGAGCTTCGGCCCCGGCGCGCGGCGGATCCAGCACAGCCGCCTCAAAACGGGCCAACTCGTCGATCAACAGCGGGCGACGGTACAAATCACGGGTTTCGGTGCTCAGCCGTTTCAACCCCTGCGTTGCGCGCCACGCCAGATCCATCGCCTCAAGCATGTCGCCTTCACTTTCAACCGCGTGCACCTCACTGGATTGGGCCAAGGGCAACGCAAAAGTGCCACAACCCGAAAACAGATCAACCACACGCGCCGCAGCGCCAACCGCCTGCGTGACGCCAGTGACCAGCGCCGCTTCGCCCTCGGGCGTGGCTTGCAAAAACGCACCCGGCGGAGGCACAACCAGCGCCGCTCCAAAGCTCTGCGCGGGCTGAGATCGGGTGACGACGGTTTCGCCCTCCCACGCCAGCCGCGCCAGTCCGAATTGGTCTGCAACTTGCGCCAAAGTGATCCGCAGCGGACCGTCGAGCGGTTTTCCCCCGCTCACCGTCACATCCAGCCCCCCGCGCGAGGTCGTGATACTGGCCGCCAACGCCCCCTTTCGGCTGCCCCCGACCACCGCCAAAGCCTCGACGCAGGCGCGCCCAGCAAGAATGGCGGGATCGACGAGCTGACAATCGGGGTTTTCCACGATCACATCAGACGCAGGCCCGTGAAAGCCAACCATCGCGCCCTTTTTCGTGCGCCGCGCCGCAAACGTCGCCCGACGGCGTGTCGCCGGGGGCGACGTGTGCATCGTGTGAAAGGCCGGTGCCAAACCCTGCGCGGCCAACGCCGTGCGCACGATATCTTCTTTCCAACTAGCGACAAAACGGGTCGATGCATGCTGGAGCTGACAACCACCGCAGGCTTTGGCGTGGCGGCAGGGTGGGCGCACACGGTCATCGGACGGCGTCACCACGCGCACATCGCTCAGCCGCGTGCCATTCAATATTCCGCTCACCCGTTCACCGGGCAACGTACGGGGCGCAAAAATTGGCCCCTCTGCCACGCCATCACCTTGATGGCCTAGCCGCTCTATCGTGATTTCAGTGTCCATTGCGCCAGATACGGGGCCTTTCCAGCGCGCAGCAAGCCCTATTCGGCGGCTTCCGTGCGGATAAAGCCGCCAGACTGGCGATTCCAGAACGCAGCATAAAGCCCGGCTTGGGCCAACAGCGCCTCGTGACTGCCGCTTTCAACAATGCGGCCCTGGTCCATTACGATGATGCGGTCCATTTCCGAAAGCGTCGACAAACGATGCGCAATCGCAAGCACGGTCTTACCTTCCATCACCCGGTGCAATGCGGATTGGATCGACGCCTCGACCTCGCTGTCCAACGCGCTTGTCGCCTCGTCCAGCACCAAGATCGGCGCGTCTTTCAGGATGGCACGCGCCAAAGCGATGCGCTGACGCTGGCCACCCGAAAGTTTAACACCGCGTTCACCCAGGTGCGCGTCATAGCCTGTCCGATCCTTGTGATCTTGCAAGTTCAGAATAAAATCATGCGCTTCGGCCTGTTTGGCGGCCGCCACCAGTTCGTCTTGCGTGGCATCGGGGCGACCGTACAAAATGTTGTCATAGGCCGAACGATTGAACATCGCGGTTTCCTGCGTGACCATGCCGATGTTGCGTCGCAGGCTTTCCTGGCTGATCTGTTCCACATCCTGACCATCAATGCGGATGGCGCCGGATTCCCTGTTATAGAGCCGTAAAAGCAACGACACCAATGTCGATTTGCCGGCCCCTGACGCGCCAACGATGCCCAGTTTTTCGCCTGCCGCAATCGTCAGATCAATGCCGCTGATGCCGCCGGTTTTGCGGCCATAGGCGAAATCAACCGCGTCAAAGACGATCTCACCATCGGGCACATGCAATTCGGGCGCATTGTCGGCATCTGCCAAACGGGTGCGTGGCGTCAGGGTGCGCATGCCGTCTTCAATTTCGCCAATGTTGGAATAAATCGCCATCATGGTGAAGCTGACCCAACCTGTCATCTGGGCAATCCGGATCGAAATCGCACCTGCGGCCACAATATCACCCGTACTGGCCTGACCGGATTGCCACAACAACAGCGTGCCGCCGATCAGCAAAACCGGCAAAATACCGGCCAGCGACATCAGGCAAAACCGGAACCCCGCCGCCAGATATCCGTAGAGTACCGCTTGATCACGGAATTTGCCCATCGCGCCCAGCGCGGCGCGGTCTTCGTGATCGGCGTGGGCAAACAGTTTGACCGTTTTGATATTGGTGATCGTATCAACCACCTGACCCGACACCATTGCGCGCGTTCCAGCCCGCGCCGCCGAGCGGTGGCGAATGCGCGGCAAAAACCATGCGATCAGCGCAAAGTAGAACACCAGCCAGATGGCAAACATCCCCGTCACCCGCGCATCAATTGCGGTCAACAACAGCAATGACCCCACCAGCGACGCCAGCGCAAAGGCCACCACGTTGATCATCTCCGAGGCCACATCGGTGACCGCCCGCGCGCATTGCATTTGCTTTTGCGCAATCCGGCCGGCGAAATCATCGTCAAAGAACGTGACCGACTGCCCCAAAGTCCAGCGGTGCAGCCGCGACAGCACCAAAGGGTTCACATTGGGCTGTACAATGATCGCGTTTGACGCCGCCGACAGGCCAAAAAACAAAGGCCGCGCGATCAGGAAAAACGCCACCGCAGCGACGATCATCCCTGTGTTAGAGCCATCAAAGAACTGGTCCGGGTTGCTGCCCACGGCGGCATCAATAACCAACCCAAGGATCAGCGCGGTGCCCGCCTCAAGCGCACCAGCGGCGGCCGAAAAGAACGTGGCAAGCCACAAGGCCGGCCAAGCACCACCCAGACACCACAGCAAAAAGGCACCCAACGTTTGCGGCGGAGGCCCTTCTGCCGGTTTGAACGCATTGATCCAGTTTTCGAGTCTCATTCCGCAGCCTCGGTGTTCAGAAACCCGCCGGATTGACGCGCCCAGAATTGTGCATATAGCCCGCCTTCAGACAAAAGCGCAGAATGCGTGCCCTGTTCAACGATACGGCCCTGATCCATCACCAAAATCCGGTCCATCTGAGCGATGGTGGACAAACGGTGGGCAATTGCGATCACGGTCTTGCCCTGCATCATGCCGTAAAGCGTCGATTGAATCGCGGCCTCAACCTCACTGTCCAGAGCACTTGTCGCCTCGTCCAGCAGCAGGATCGGCGCGTTTTTCAACACGACGCGCGCCAATGTCACCCGCTGACGCTGCCCTCCGGAAAGTTTCACACCGCGTTCGCCCACATGAGCATCATAGCCTCGCCGCCCTTTTGGGTCTTCCAGATCGAGGATGAAATCATGCGCTTCGGCCTGTTTGGCAGCCTCAATCATCTCGTCCTCGGTGGCGTTGGGACGACCGTACAAAAGATTGTCGCGTACCGAACGGTGCAACAGAGACGAATCCTGCTGAACCATGCCAATCACACTGCGCAGGCTGTCTTGGGTCACTTTTGTGATGTCCTGGCCATCGATCAGAATCGCACCTTTGTCGGCGTCATAAAACCGCAACAGCAACTTCACCAAGGTTGACTTGCCAGCACCCGACCGCCCGATCAGGCCGATCTTTTCGCCCGGTTCAATGGTCAGATCCAAGGCATCCAAACCGCCGGCACCGCGCCCGTAATGATGCGACAGCGCGTCCAGCGTGATCTTGCCTTCGCTCAGCTGCATTGGTTTGGCCGTGGCATCATCCACCAGATCAATCGGTTGCGCGATGGTTTCCATGCCTTCAGCGACAACACCCAACTGGCGGAAAAACGTGGTCAGCGCCCACATGATCCAACCGGTCATAGCGTTCAACCGCAGCGTCAAAGCCGTGGCCGCAGCAACAACGCCAACACTGGCTTCGCCTTGCATCCAAAGCGCAATCGCCCAGCCCACCACACCCACAATCAACCCGCCATTCAGCGTGACCAACGCAACATCCATTTTGGTATAGATGCGCATTTCGGTCTGAAAGGTGGTGCGAGTCTGTTCGATCGCCTCTTTGGCATAGCTCAGCTCGCGCGAGTGATGCGCGAACATCTTGACCGAATGGATGTTGGTATAACTGTCCACCACCCGCCCCGTCACGGTCGAACGCGCATCAGACGCGGCTTGCGATGCCGGGCCAACACGCGCAACGGTCCAGCGGATCAGCAGCCCATAAAACAGCAACCAAATCGCCAAAGGCAACATCAGCCGAGGGTCGGCAGCCGTCAGCAAAATGGCGGCCCCCAGCAGATAGGCCAACGAAAATGAAATCGCGTCAAAGACCTGAAACACCACCTCGCCCGCCGCCGGAGGGGTCTGCATGATACGGTTGGCAATGCGCCCGGCAAAGTCGTTCTCGAACCAGCCAACCGATTGACGCAAAACATGTTTATGCGCTCGCCAACGGATCAAGGTGCCAAAGTTCGGCAGGATCGTATTGTTCAGAAGCAACACATCAAGCACATGCAATGCGGGGCGTAAAATCAGGATAAACAGAGCCACCAAAAGAAACTCGGTGCCATGGGTTTCCCAGATCTGATCAGGTGCGCCGCCCAACAAATCAACAACGCGACCCATATAATAGATCAGCCCGATTTCAACGGCAGCCACAACAATCGAAAGCAGTCCGGTCCAGATGAAAACGGTGCGAAACGGCACACAATAGGCCTTGAGAAACGGCCAAAGCTTGGTCGGTGGGCGGTCCGCTTCGGGATAGTCGCAGTAAGGATCTACTAGGTTTTCAAAAAAGCGAAACATGTCGGTGCTCCTTGCGAGCAAACAGGATTGGGATGTTCAGGGGGTCAGACAAACGCGGCATCTACCGCGCGCATTCAGCTAAAGTCGTACCAAATCCCGTAAAACATCTTGTCATCCTCCGACGTTGTGGGCGGTGTACCGGATTGAGCGCGCAATGTCACCCCCCCGCCGGACCGGATTTCGACAGCTCCAAAAGCGCTGATTTGGTCAGCCGAAATCCCGAGGCAATCCATTGAGATTTCAACCATTTCAACTGTGCACCCAACGCCGCGCCCGAAAACGCGGGCATCAAATCAACGCCCGTCACTGGAAAAACCGCGCTAGCCCCTGTGCTGACCTGCGTTGCCCAGGCCGAATCCCAGGGCGCTTCCATCAATGCAGAACGCAGAGCCAGGGCGTCCAGTGCCATTGACGCGCCCAAGCGATGGCCAAGTTCAGGCGCGCCCTGGACCGAAAGCGCCGCCTTGCGGGTTGTTTCCAGATCGCGCATCGTCGATTTGCCCAAACGCAGCGTATCAACCAGCCCCCCCAGAGCCGCCAAACGGACCATCGGGCGCGCAGGCTGGTGCGCTTGAGTTTCGATGTGGATCAAACGGGTCAGCGCGGCGCTGTCCGAACCTGGCAAAATCTGATGCAAAAGCCCGCAGTGCTGCATGGTTGCAATCGCAGGCGCGGGATCCGGGGCTGCCAAAAGCTTGCACAACTCTGCTCCAACACGTTCGCGCGACAACGTCGCAATGCCTTCAAGCTCTTGCGCGATGCTGGCCAAAGCTTCGGGGTCGAAACCCGCTTCGGTATCACCATACCACGCATGAAAGCGAAAATATCGAAGGCTGCGCAAATAGTCCTCACGGATGCGCTGCTCTGCTTGGCCGATAAACCGCACGCGTCGCGCAAATAGATCGGTCAGACCGTTCAACGGGTCAATCACGTTGCCATCCGGGCGGGCATAAAGCGCGTTCATCGTAAAATCACGACGCTGCGCATCTTCGCAAATGTCGTCAGAAAACGCGACGACCGCGCGGCGCCCATCCGTGCTGACATCTTTGCGAAACGTGGTGACCTCGAAAGGTCGGTTATCCGCCACAACGGTGATTGTGCCATGGGCGATCCCGGTTGGGATCGCGGCCAAACCGGCGGATTGCGCCAGTTTCATTGTGATTTCCGGTCGCGCGTTGGTTGCCAGATCAAGGTCGGATACGGACGCCCCAAGCAAAGCGTTTCGCACACATCCGCCAACAAACAAGACATCATTGCCGTCGCAGGTCAGCGCCCGGCACACCTTTTGTGATGTCGCGTCGGTGAGCCAAGGCGCGGTTATCTGGGTCACGCCTGCATCCGCGCCGCAAGAGCCCGCAACATGCGCGCCGTCGCTCCCCAAATGTAATAGGGTCCATATGGTACGGTAAAGTAATACCGCCGCGTTCCGCGCCACCGCCGTGATTCGATTAAAAAGTTATCGGGATTCAGGACGTGTGTTAACGGGACCGAGAAAACCTCGGCCACTTCGCCTGCTTCCGCCCGGACATCAAAAGGTTCCGAAACCAATGCGACAACGGGCGTTATGCGAAACCCGGTGACGGGTTCATGGGTCGGCAAATGGCCCAAAACGTACGGCAGATCGCTCGGCAGACCAATTTCTTCGCGCGCCTCACGCAGGGCCGCGTCAATCACCGACGCATCTGACGGATCAACTTTGCCACCTGGAAATGCAATTTGGCCGGGGTGATGGCGCAAAGCAGAAGAGCGTTTGGTCAGAATCACGCGCGGCACATCACCACCAAGCTGCACCGCGATCAACACAGCTGCGGGGCGCAATTTGCGCCCCTCCGCCAGCACGGTTTCTGGGTTCAGGTCAAAGTCCGAAGACCCGTCGCCCGGCGCGGACAACGCACCGGTCAGTTGCTTGGCAAGGTCAGTCAAGATCGCTCTTTTCTGCCTCAAACCCTACTGTCGACGGATCAAGATCGTAATGCGCGCCGCAAAACTGACAATCGGCCGTGACGCGCCCCGCATCTGTGGTCATGGTCGAAATATCGCGGGCTGAATAAATCGACAGGCTTTGGCGCACGCGGTCTTCCGAACAGGTGCACCCGAAACGCACCGCTTGCGCAGGATAAACCCGGGGCTGTTCTTCATGAAACAACCGCACCAAAAGATCATTTGGCGCTACGTGCGGGCCAATCAACTCAAGCTCTTCGACCGTGTTCAACAGAATATTCACACGGCTCCAATTTTCACCCTCGGCGCCATCCACCAGATCATTTGGCGTCAGCACATCGCCCGATCCTTCCTGAGCGGCAACAAAAGGTGAAGCTTTCGGCATGTGTTGAAGCATAACGCCACCCGCACGCCAGTGAGCATCTTGTCCGGGCTCGCTGGACACACCAAAACTGAGCGAAAACCGGGTGGGCAATTGTTCGGATTGCGCAAAATAGGCTTCGGCACAGGACGCAAGCGATTCTCCTGTCAGTGGTGTGATCCCCTGGTAAGGTGCCATATCTGTGCCTTGGTCGATCAAAATCGCAAAATAGCCTTCACCCACCTGTTCGAACGGCGCATCATCGGTCAGCCGGTCGGCGTCATAGCTCGCATAGGCGCGGATCTGAGCCGGCTCTCCCTCGGACTGTGGCGCGTAGTAGTCCGTCGCGATCATTCGAACAGCACCTTTGGATTGCACTTGCAGCGACAATTTCCAACGCAATTTCATTGTTTGGCCAATAAGGGCCGTCAAAACCGCCATTTCGGCGACCAACGCTTCAACTTGCGGTGGGTAATCGTGCTGGTTCAAAATACCATCAAGCACACCATCAAGGCGTGCCACACGGCCACGCATGTCAGAGACATCGAGTTGAAAAGGCAGAACTGTATCGTCCCACGCGATTTTTGATCCAAGTGTCATGGGGTTTCCTTAGACGCCGCATATTGGCATATCGCAGGCTATATAGGCACAGGATGCAAGGTTGAAAGGGCAAAGGTCATGATCAGACGATTCGGACAACGACCAGATCCGGCGCGCAGATACCGGCAACGCAGCGGCGTTTATGCTATATTGCCCCGAAACGGCGCCGTGTTGCTGACACTTCAGCAAGAAGACTCAGGGCCCGATCTTCAGCTTCCGGGCGGCGGCATTGATTCCGGCGAAAGCCCTTTGGCGGCGCTGCACCGGGAAGTGCTGGAAGAGACCGGTTGGCGCATCGCCAACCCCAGACGCCTAGGTGCTTTTCGTCGTTTTGTCTTTATGCCGGAATACAATCTGTGGGCTGAGAAAATGTGCCACATCTACTTGGCACGGCCTGTTCTTTCGCTGGGTCCTGCTCAGGAAATTGGCCACGAGCCTTTTTGGGCGGACATTACTATTGCAGCCAATCTTCTGAAAAATCCCGGTGATCAGTATTTCCTTAGTCGTTTCAGCTCGGCTTGAATTCGAATAATGTAGCCGACACATCGTCTTCCATTCCAAATTCAGGCGACATAATTTGGGTCAGGTTCCAGAATAAGTCGTCGAGAAATTCCTGGCCATCCTGGTTCGGCTGACATTTTTGAATCAGGTCGATCAACCCTTCTGGCTCCAGCATTTCGCCGTTCTTAAGTCGGCATTCCGTGAAACCGTCAGAGTATAGCAGCAATCGATCGCCGTCCTCTAACTTTAAATGGTATTGCGAGAATGGGATATCTGGCAGCAAACCAATCGGCACGCCACCTTCTCCGACAAATTCGGTTTGTCCGTTTTTGCGCAGAACGAGCGGATGCGGATGGCCCGCTTGCACAAACTCTACGTCACCTGTTTTCAAATCAGCGACTGCGTAAGCCATTGTAAAATATTCTTCGATGCCTTTGTCGGCAAGCAAACGTGCGTTTAAAAGTTGTCCCACCCCCTCGGGCGGTCGCATTTCAAACACATCCTCGCGCAGTTTGCACATCCCGACATTTTGATCAAAATATGAACTGCTCAAATAGCCGCCAAGCCGGGCTGTCATCATCGCAGAAGTGATCCCATGGCCCGACACGTCGACAGAGTAGAACCCAACTTTGTTATTTCCAGCTGAGAACATACCCACGAGGTCACCACCGATATGACCACAAGGCTTCAACAAAAGACTAACAGTTGAATTTTCAAAGCTCTGTGTGAGTTCGGGCACCAACGATTCTTGTATCTTTTTGGCTTGGATGAGGTCTTTGTCGATCGAATCGTAAACGTCCTGAAGTTTTCCAAGGGTATCAGAAATGAGGCTCTTCTTTTCCAGCAATTCGCGCTGCATCGCCAAAATACGCTCACCCGCGGAAATCCGCGCGCGTAGCTCGCTTGAGTTGACAGGCTTGGTCAGAAAATCATCCGCTCCAGCACCTAGACCTTCCGCAATGTCGTCCTTTTCGCCACGCGACGTCAGCAGAATGAAATACCCATAAGTTTCCGTCGGTAAGCTTCTGAATTCGTGGCAAAACTCTAAGCCGTTCATGCCTGGCATCATCCAGTCGCTAATCACCAAATCTGGGTAATCTTTCAAACAGATATCAATTGCCGCATCGCCACTATCAGCTTCAAGTACCTCGAAACCCCATTTCTTGAGTGTGGCTCCAAGAATACGACGCTGCAGGCGACTGTCATCAACCACCAAAACGCGGCGGATTGATCCACTTACCGGCCCACGCGGAGAATTGACGTCACGATCTAACTGCAAGCCCGAACTACCTTCAAAAACCTGATACGGTTATCGACTACCATCGGTCGGTTGTATTAACAGATGATAAAACCTAAAATTTTCATATTTCAATTCATCCCTTTAACCTCCATTTTGGACTTTTGTTTCATTATTCAGCCATTGAACAGAAATGCCAAAGGTTGGACATGATTGATTGGGATCGTATTAATGAGCTGCGGGATGAGGTTGGAGGAGAAGACTTTGAAGAAGTTGTCGAGCTCTTTTTGGAAGAGGTTGAAGACGTGATCAGTAAGTTGCGGAAAACACCAGCAATGTCGACTCTGGAGCAAGACCTTCACTTTTTAAAAGGCAGCGCACTTTCTCTTGGATTCAAAGAATTTTCATCACTCTGCCAAAACGGCGAAACCTTAGCCGCAAATAACCATGCAACATCAGTTGATCTAAAACTGCTGCTTGATAGTTATGATGCGTCCAAATCACTCTTTCTGTCACAACGGGATTTAGAACTTGCGACTTAGATCAAAAACTGTGCCAGCGTTTCATCGTTTGTAATGTCCGTATAGGTAAATCCAGCTGCATCTAGTTGAGTCAAAAAGGGTGTGAAGTTTTCTGGGTTTGAAGTCTCGATTCCAATCAGAACCGACCCGAAGTTGCGCGCAGATTTTTTGAGATACTCAAACCGGGCTATATCATCATTGGGACCAAGGATCGAAAGAAATTCTTTGAGCGC
>JBGCDD010000048.1:0-2966 GCA_045105075.1 Sedimentitalea sp.
TCTCCATCGGCAAAATCCCCGGCGCTGAACAAATCACAGCCCGTGACCTTCAGCTTTGTGGACACCTCTTTTTGCACAAACTGCGCGGGTTCGCCCATGAGCGTCTGTGCTGCGACTTTTGCCTGTTCATAAAGCGGCGCAACCAGACCAAAGATCGCCCCGTCATGCTCAACGCATTCACCGACCGCCAGCACATCGGCATCCGACGTCACCATCTGATCATCGACATGAATGCCTTTGCCCACCGCCAGCCCGCAGTCCTGTGCCAGCTTTACATTGGGCCGGATGCCCACAGCCATCACCAAAAGATCACAGGGCAATTCTGTGCCATCATCCAACAGCAGCGCCCGCACACGGCCGTTCTCGCCCAAAATCTCTTGCGAGTTCGCGGAGCACTTCACAGTAATCCCCTTGTCCACCAACGCCTTGCGCAACAGGTAGCCCGCCGCCTCGTCAAGCTGGCGTTCCATCAAGTGGCCCATGATATGCACCACGCTCACATCGACCCCGCGTGCGGCCATGCCTGCGGCGGCTTCCAGACCCAGCAAACCGCCACCGATGACAACGCATTTGGTGTCTGGACCCAGATCCATCATGCGTTGCGTATCTTCGAGATCGCGGTAAGCGATCACACCCTCTAGGTCATGACCGGGCAACGGGATCATGAAGGGGTTTGAGCCTGTCCCGAAGACCAGTTTGTCATAAGCGATGACATCACCGTTTTGCGCCGTAACCGTCTTGGCCCCCCGATCAATCGCGGCAATCTTTTCCCCAAAGCGGCAGCTCACACCATGGGCTGAGTACCAATCTGCATCATGGGTGACGATTTCAGCATAGGTCTTTTCGCCAGACAGGACCGGCGACAACATGATCCGATTGTAGTTTCCGCGTGGTTCCGCGTTGAACAAGGTGACATCATAGTCCGCACCGGCGTCAAACAGGGTTTCCAACATCCGCCCCGTGGCCATGCCCGCGCCGATGACAATGAGTTTTTGTGTCATATCAATTACTCCGCTGCGATGGCTTTGGGTTTCGACTGCGGTTTCGCGCCGTGCTCATATTCTTCAAGGAAGTCGAGCACTTCCTGGCGGTAAGCATAATAGTCAGGGTGCTCCAACAGCGCTTTGCGGGTGCGGGGGCGCGGCAGTTTCACGTCGGTGATCTTGCCGATTGTGGCCTGCGGACCGTTGGTCATCATCACGACCCGATCCGCGAGCAAAATCGCTTCGTCCACATCATGGGTGACGCAGATCGCTGTGACTTTGGTGCGCGACCAGACCTCCATCAGCACCTCTTGCAGCTCCCACCGCGTCAGGCTGTCAAGCATGCCAAACGGTTCATCCAGCAACAGCAACTTTGGCGACAATGCAAAAGCGCGGGCGATACCAACGCGTTGCTTCATGCCGTTGGACAGGCTCGCGGCACCTTTGGTCATGCTGTCCGCCAGCCCGACCCGCTCAAGGTAATACTCCACCACGTCTTGCCGCTCGGCCTGCGACGCTTTGGGGTAAACCTTGTCCACGCCAATCGCGACATTTTCCTTGGCCGTCAGCCACGGAAACAGGTTGGGCGATTGAAACACGACCGCGCGTTCGGGATCCGCACCCTCAACGTTCCAGCCATCCAGCTTGATCGCCCCCTTCGAGATCGGGTTGAGACCCGCAGCCATCGTCAGCACAGTCGACTTGCCGCATCCCGAATGCCCGATCAGCGAAACAAACTCGCCCTTGTTGATCTTGAGATCAAAGTTCTCAACAACAGTCAGCGGCCCTTTGGGCGTCGGATAAACCTTGTCCAACTGCGAGAAATTCAGGAACTTTTCCTCGATCGCGCCTTCCTGCGCCTTGGCCACGGCGGCCGGCAAGCCGTGAATGGGCGTCACCTCTGGCAACAGGCGCGTGCCCTCGACTTTTGCCGCGATCCCCACATCCATAAGGTAGTTGGTCACCTGCGCGCGCAGGGCTTTGAACGCTTGGTCGTTGTTCATGGCAATCCGGTCTCGCGGACGCGGAATATCCACTTTGAACTCATCGCCCAAGGTCCCATCCGGGTTCAGCGCGATGATCCGGTCGGCAAGAATGATCGCCTCGTCCACGTCATTAGTGATCAACACGCAGGTCTTTTTGTCCTGATCCCAAATCGCCTCGATTTCGTCGGCCAGATTGGCACGCGTCAGCGCATCCAGCGCCGACAACGGTTCGTCGAGCAACAACATCTCGGGGTCCATCGCCAAGGCACGCGCCACGTTCACGCGTTGACGCATACCGCCCGATAACTCGGCGGGCCGGCGGGTCGCGGCGTGGCTCAGGCCCACCATACCAACATAGTGATCGACCTTCGCGGCCCGCTCCGCTTTGGACAGCTCGGGAAACATCGTGTCGACGGCCAAAGCCACGTTGCCATTAACCGTCAGCCACGGCATCAACGAATAGCTTTGGAAAATCACACCCCGTTCGCGGCCCGGTTCAGTGATCGGGGTGCCTTTGAATGTGACCGACCCGCTCGAGGGATGCTCCAACCCCGCCATCAGATTGATCAGTGTGGTTTTGCCGGTGCCTGAAAAACCCAGGATGACAACAAACTCGCCTTTCGTCACATCGAGGCTGATGTCCTTGAGAACCGGCGCATCGCCATAGCTCTTTGAGACGTTTGTGAACTGTAAAATACCCATGTCGCTCACCGGTTGTTCGAAAAGGTAAACATGGATTGCAGGGCGTACATGACCCGATCCAACAAAAATCCGATGATGCCGATGGTGAACACGGCCACCATGATCCGGGCCAGCGATTGCGAAGACCCGTTCTGGAACTCATCCCAGACGAATTTGCCCAAGCCAGGGTTCTGCGCCAGCATTTCCGCAGCAATCAGAACCATCCAGCCAACCCCCAGCGACAGGCGCACCCCGGTAAAGATCAGCGGCAGCGCTGATGGCAGCACCAGCTTTGTGATCTTTGTGTAGGTGTTCA
>JBGCDD010000049.1:0-41721 GCA_045105075.1 Sedimentitalea sp.
CAAGCCCTTGATAAGTTTATCAATACCAACAAGCAGCACATCGCCCATGATCATGATGGTGACGTGGTCTATCTGACCCGACTGCAATGGGATATCGATCGGATCGAGCGTGATTTCCCCGACATTCGCCTGACTGCGACCAAGGAAATGATGATCTGATGTCGACTTGGGGCGTGGTTGCCACGATCAAGGCGCCCACGCTCGACACGCTCAATTTCGCCGCGCATCACATCGAACTGGGCGCGCACCGCGTCTATATTTACCTTGATGCGCCCGACCCGGACGCAGTGGCAGCTCTCAAAGATCACCCTAAAACCCGCGTGACCGACTGTGATCGCGCCTATTGGAAAAAGCGCATCGGCAAGCCACAGGTGAAACATCAGGTGCGCCAGACCCTGAATGCGACGCATGAATACAATCGCCGCGCCGAGGTCGACTGGCTGATCCACATCGACGCAGATGAATTTCTGTGGCCACAAACCAGTCTGACAACCCATCTGGGTGCGCTGCCAAGTGATGTGCTGTGCGCGCGTGTGCCCCCAATCGAGGCCATTGCCGGGGATGGCACGTTGTTTAAGGGCTACATTCCCGGCGGCCCCGATCGCGCGCCCTTGGTCGAGCGGATCTATCCCCGATACGGGCGTTACGTAAAAGGCGGGTTTCTCAGCCATGTCGCGGGAAAACTGTTTGTGCGCACAGGTTTGACTGGCATCGAATTGCGCATCCACAATATGTTCCAGAACGGCGAAATGAACCCGCAGGAACGCTGGTTGCGCGACGTCGAACTCTGCCATTGCCATGCCAAAAGTTGGGAAGACTGGCTGGCGACCTTCCGCTACCGATTGGAAATGGGCTCGTATCGCCAAGGGCTCGCGGCCGCCACGCCGCATGATCTGGGCGGACTAACATTGCATGAACTATTCACCTTGATTGAAGCCGAAGAAGGCGAAGCCGGATTGCGCCAGTTCTATGACGAAGTGTGCGCCGACACCCCCGATTTGCGCGCCCGGTTGCAACGAGAGAACCTTCTGCGCGTGCGCGATTTGACCCTCGACGCCAAAAGACGGAAACATTTCCCACAAAACCCCTGAATTGTTGCGCAATTTGGCACAATAAGGTTCTATTCACCCAAGCTCACAGCAGGGTTTGACGCCTCGAAACCTTTTTGTTATGGCAAGCCACGGGCCGATTTGAGCACAAGCTCAGGACCATCCGGGTCCGGCCCCGATCAGACGCGCGGGCCCGAGATGTCCGCAAAACGCGGACACACATGACCAAATTTTCTGAACTGAACCTGAACCCCAAGGTATTAAAGGCCATCCAAGAGGCCGGATATGAATCGCCCACCCCTATCCAGGCCGGGGCCATCCCGCCTGCGCTCGAGGGTCGCGATGTTCTGGGCATCGCTCAGACAGGAACGGGCAAAACCGCCAGTTTCACCCTGCCACTCATCACCATGTTAGCGCGCGGTCGCGCCCGGGCACGGATGCCGCGCAGTCTGGTGCTTTGCCCGACGCGTGAACTTGCCGCCCAGGTGGCGGAAAACTTCGACACCTACGCCAAACATGTGAAACTGACCAAAGCGCTGCTGATCGGCGGTGTGTCTTTTGGCGAGCAAGACAAGCTCATCGACAAAGGCGTTGACGTTTTGATCGCCACGCCGGGTCGTTTGCTCGATCATTTTGAGCGTGGCAAGTTGATCCTGTCGGACGTTAAGATCATGGTCGTGGACGAAGCCGACCGCATGCTCGATATGGGCTTTATTCCCGATATCGAACGCATCTTTGGACTCACCCCGTTTACCCGCCAAACCCTGTTTTTTTCGGCCACCATGGCCCCCGAGATTGAGCGGATCACCAACACGTTTCTGTCCGCCCCCGAGCGCATCGAAGTCGCGCGCCAAGCCACCACTGGCGAAAACATCAAACAATGTGTTGTGATGTTCAAAGGCTCGCGAAAAGACCGCGAATCCAGCGAAAAACGCAAACTCTTGCGCGCTTTGATTGATGGTGAGGGCGAGAAATGCACCAACGCGATCATCTTCTGCAATCGTAAAACCGATGTGGATATTGTTGCAAAGTCTTTGAAAAAATATGGTTACGATGCGGCTCCGATCCACGGTGATCTGGACCAAAGTCAACGAACACGCACATTGGACGGCTTTCGCGCTGGTGAATTGCGCTTTTTGGTTGCCTCAGACGTGGCCGCGCGCGGCCTTGACGTGCCAGCAGTCAGCCATGTGTTCAATTTCGATGTTCCGGGCCACGCCGAAGACTATGTGCATCGGATCGGGCGTACCGGACGCGCCGGGCGTGACGGTGCCGCAATGATGATTTGCGTGCCGCGCGATGAACGCAACTTGGGCGACATTGAACGTTTGGTGCAGCGCGAAATTCCGCGGCTGGAAAACCCATTGGCCACCGGCGCACCCGAGCCTGTTGTGCCCACAGAAGACGCACCCAAAAAAGCGACTTCCCGCAGTCGCAGCCGTTCCAAATCGCCGCCCAAAGAAACGCCGGTCGTAGAGGTTGAGGCCGAAGCCCCAAAAGAGACCGTCGAAGCCCCGCGCGAACCCAACCGCAGCCGGTCTTCGTCGTCGCGCAACAGCCGATCAACTTCGGGTCATGGCGGCTCAAAGGTGGTCGGCATGGGCGATCACATGCCCAGCTTTATCGCGCTCAGCTTTGAAGAGCGCCGCGCCAGCTAACGCGCTAAATCCGGTGTGATGTCGCGCCCTTGCGACGCTTCACGCCGAGATTCGTGCGATTTGGCGCCGGAAATCACCATAAGTCCCAGCTTTGGATGGCGTGTAAGCCCTCGCCCCAAACAGTTGAGCGCGCCCAATTTTCCAACGCGTGCATAGACGTCGCGCTCATCGATGGCCAGGCGTCACAGCATTCCGTGTTTGGTGGATCACCGTATTTCAGGTGCCGCGCCGCGGTAAGATCGCGCAAAAGCAGCACTCCATGGGTCGGTTTAACCTCGTTTTGCGCGCCATTGGTTTGACGCGCATCCGAGAACGCAGCCTTGAAATCGGCGCCGCAAGCCTGGCATTTCGCGAGCGCCAACACCGCCTCGTTGGCACAGATGTTGGCAATGTCATGCGGGCCAACGGATCAAACCCTGGCACCGCATGTTCGTCAAACCAAAAGGATGGCGTGGCAATCCGGCTCAAAAAATCGCGGTGACAACGACGCTAGCCTAGCGCATCCGACTGATCACAACCGACACTTCCGGCTTTTTGCCAATCTCGCTCTGCGCGGTTTGGCGCGTAATCCGCCGCACTGCCTCATCCAGCTTGTCATCGTCACTAAGCGTTTTGGCGTTGGCTCGGTTCAAAAACTGGCTCAGATCTTCCTCCAACACTTCCGCCAGTGACGCCTTCGACGTGCCGGTTTCAGGCAGGCCCATGATCTCGCACCAGGGATCACCGAGCGGTTCGTCCTCTTCATCCAAGATCACCGTAACCACCACGTGCCCGTTCAGCGCCATGCGAATGCGGTCGCGCACCACGCCGTCCAACGCGCCAATCTGCACTGAACCATCAAGATAGGTCCGCCCAGTTTCGATGTATTCGACCACTTTGGGGGCATTGCCCGACAGCTCGATCATCATGCCATTTACTGCAACAACGCCCTGCAAGCCTTTGGCATCGGCCAGTTTTGCATGTTCGCGCAGGTGCCTGTGTTCGCCGTGCATCGGGATTAACATTTGCGGACGCACAATATCATGCAGCCGTTCCAGGTCGGGGCGGTTGGCGTGGCCACTGACGTGATAGGCCCCCGACGTGTCATCCACAACATCCACACCCTTTTCGCTGAGCGCGTTGATAATCCGGATCACGCCGCGTTCATTGCCCGGAATGGTTTTCGACGAAAAAAGAAACAGATCGCCCTCTTTCAACTCAAGCCCCTGATACTTGCCGCGTGCCAATTGCGCACTGGCCGCGCGCCGCTCGCCCTGCGATCCGGTGACCAGCAACATCAGATGGTCACGCGGAATGTCGCGCGCTTGTTCCGGAGACACAACGCCTGGGAAATCGGTCAAGACGCCTGTTTCAACCGCCGCTTCAATCATCCGCCGCATCGCGCGCCCAAGCAAAACGATCGAGCGCCCCGCCCGCTGTCCGGCCTCGGCCAAGGTTTTGACCCGCGCGACATTGCTGGCAAAAGTGGTGGCAACAACCATACCGCTGGCGCCGGCAACCAGTTTTTCGATCTCAGGGCCAACCGACGCCTCGGATTTGCCAGGTTCGCGCGAAAACACGTTGGTGCTGTCACAAACCAGCGCGCGCACACCCTCGCGGCACACGTCACCCCACAACCTAGGGTCGAACGCCTCGCCCACAATCGGCGTGGCATCGAGTTTAAAATCACCCGAGTGGATGACCCGTCCACCGCCGCTGTCAATGACCAATGACGCACTTTCCGGGATCGAATGCGAAATGGGCAAGAACCCCACTTTGAACGGGCCAGCCTCAATTTGCTGTGGCCAGATCGAAGCCGTGATCACTGCGTCACCCGGGTGGCCGTGTTCGTCCATCTTTCGTCGCGCAATGTTGGCTGTGAAAGCACGCGCATAAATCGGCGCGCCAAGCTGAGTATAGTAATGCGCCACTGCACCCACGTGATCCTCATGCGCGTGGGTGATGAAAATCGCATCCAACCGGTCGGCCCGTTCCGCCAGCCAGCGGATGTCGGGCAAGATCAGATCGACCCCCGGCGTGCCGTCCATATCCGGAAACGTTACGCCCAAATCGACCAAAATGAACCGCTCTTTGTTGGGCGCACCGTAGCCGTAGACATAGGCGTTCATGCCAATTTCCCCCGCCCCGCCCAGGGGCAGATAAATCAATCGCTCGCTGCTCATCGCGCTATACGTCCTTGTTATATTTATGAATTACGGTCAGCCCGTGCATTGTTAAATCGTCCTCAAACGCGTCAAACAACGTCTCGGTTTGCTGAAACAATGGCGCCAGCCCCCCAGTTGAAATCACGCGCATGGGCCGGTCGCGTTCTGCCTTGATACGATTGCAAATTTCGCGAACAAGGCCAACATAGCCCCAAAACACCCCTGATTGCATACAGGCCACTGTGTTCGTCCCGATCACAGCCTGCGGTTTGGAAATTTCCACATTGGGCAGGGCAGCAGCGGCGCGGTGCAATGCCTCAAGGCTCAGATTCACCCCCGGCGCAATCACACCGCCGATGTAAGCACCATCGCTGTCGACCACATCAAAAGTGGTCGCGGTGCCAAAATCAACCATGATCAAATCGCCACCATAGAGATCGTACCCAGCCACAGTGTTCACCAACCGGTCCGGCCCCACGGCCGTGCCCGCGTCCACGCGCACATCCACAGGTAGCCTGCAATCCGACTTGCCCACGACCAGCGGCCGCGTGTTGAAATAGCGATCCGACAACACCCGCAGGTTGAAGACGACGCGAGGCACTGTCGAAGACACAATCACATCTGTGATGGTCACATCAATGTTTTGCAACTTCATCAGCGTACTGAGCCAGACATAGTATTGATCCGCCGTACGCTGCCATTCCGTCGCGGTGCGCCAGGTTCCAATGAACGCCTCGCCATCCCAAATTGCAAAAACGGTATTGGTGTTGCCGCAGTCAATGGCCAAAAGCATAGATTGCATCGCCTTTCAGAAATAGATGTCGGCTGCAGGCAAATGCACACGACCACCCGCGGTCTTTAGAACAAGGTGGCCGGTCTCGTCTACCGTTTCAAAGACACCCGTTACGTCATCACGCTGCGTTCTGGCACGGATCACCTCGCCCAGACGAGCCGCTTGCGTCAGCCATGCCGCGCGGATCGGTTCAAAGCCCAAAGTCGTGAACTGATGCTCACGATGGGCATAGGCTGTGGCAAGCGCATCCAGAAACAGCTCTGGAGCAACCAAAACTCCGGTTTCGCGGTAAAGCGACACTGGGCGCACCGCCCCCTTTTCTACAGCATCCAAAGGTGGTGCATGAGCCAAGTTGACCCCAATCCCAATTGCCAGATGGCCAATACCGCCGGAGTCACTGACGCTTTCCAGCAATATTCCTGCCAGCTTGCCACCATAGCACAACACATCGTTGGGCCATTTCAGGGTAAACGCCTCGGGCACTTGGCTTACCACCCTGCAGGCGTCGCAAAGCGCCAACGCCGCCACAAACGAACGCAATACTGCCTGGCCTGGCTCTTCGCGCGGAAACGTAACCAGAGTCGCCGAAAAGTTACCAGCCGGAGCGACCCAACCCCGTCCTCGGCGCCCGCGCCCATCCGTCTGCTCATGCGCAAGAATCCACTCAGGCCCCGTCAGATCAGACGCCAACCGCCTCGCTTCTGTCAGGGTGCTGTCAACCGAGTCCAAAATGCGCCGCCCATAGCCTTCGGGCCATGCAGACTTCATCTTTCCAGAAAAACTCCCGCCGGAGGCTCCCTCAACCAGCAAAAAACACCATCAGTTGACAAGCGAAGCCGCCGCGGCCGCCGCAGCTCCTTCTACGCCAAACATATTGACAATGCCCAGAACCATCGCCACCGCTGAAATCATCAGCGCTCCAAACAATACAGGAGAACCACCCGTTTCAAGCTCTTCGCCTTCTTCGCCGAAATACATGAAATACACGATGCGAAGATAATAGAATGCACCGATAACCGACGCGATTACCCCGGCAATTGCCAGCCATTCCAAGCCGCCCTCATAAGCCGCGCGCAAAACATAGAATTTCCCGAAAAAACCCAGCATCGGCGGAACACCCGCCAACGAAAACAGCAAAACAAGCATCGCCAAAGCTTTGGCCGGTTCGCGGCGCGACAACATATTCATCGCGTTGATGTCAGTCACCGGCTGACCATCGCGCTCCATCATCAGAATGAACGCAAACGTGCCAACATTCATCGTCACATAGATAGCCATGTAGATCAGCATCGCCTGCACTCCAAACGCCGTACCGGCAGCCAACCCCATAAGAGCAAAACCCATATGCGCAATGGACGAAAACGCCATCAATCTTTTGATATCGCGCTGACCAATCGCCGCGACCGCTCCAAGAAACATCGACGCAACCGACAAAACAGCGATCACCTGGCTCCAATCGCTGACCGCTTTACCGAAGGCGTCATGCATAAGTCGGGCAAACAGGGCCATGGCCGCAACCTTAGGTGCCGTCGCAAAAAAGGCCGTGACAGGCGTGGGCGACCCTTCGTAAACGTCCGGTGTCCACATGTGAAACGGTACCGCACTGACCTTGAATGCCAAACCCGCGATCAAAAAGATCAAGCCAAAGAGCAGCCCCAGCGATACTTCGCCCTGCACCGCTGTCTGGATAATACCGGAAAACAAAGTGGTGCCCGAGAAGCCGTAAACCAGCGACGCTCCATAAAGCAAAAGCCCCGATGACAAAGCGCCAAGCACGAAATATTTCAGACCGGCTTCGGTCGACTTGGCGCTGTCCCGCCGCAGGGACGCCACGACATACAAAGCCAACGACTGTAATTCGAGCCCCATATATAAGGCCATCAGATCGCCAGCACTGACCATCATCATCATGCCAACTGCGCTGAGTGCGACCAACAACGGATACTCAAATCGCAGCAAATCGCGGCGCTGCATGTAATCTTGGCTCATCACCAAAACGACAGCAGCCGACACCAGAATGGTGATCTTGGCAAAACGGGCAAAACTGTCATCAACGAACATGCCATTAAAGGCAATGTTGGTGCCCTCTCCGTTCAGCCCGATCCAAACGGCAAGTGCCAGCATCAGCCCCGAAGTCAGCCAAATCAGCAGCGGTCCAGCCCCGTCTTTGACTGTGTAAACCGCTCCCAAAAGCCCGAGCATCGCAAAGAGTGCCAGAATGATTTCCGGCAAGATGACAAACAAATCAGCTTGGATCATAGCCTCGGCCCCTTTAGTTCTCGGCCAACTGACGCGCGGATTCCGCCGCGGCCAGTGCCGTATCATAATGTGCCACCAGCGCCGTTGTAGACGGTCCGATGATGTCAGTGATCAACGCAGGATAGACACCCAATAGCAGCGTCATCACCACCAATGGTGCGAAAATAACCCGCTCACGGGTTGTCATATCTGTGATGGTCTTGAGGCTTTCCTTAATCAAATCGCCAAACACAACCCGGCGATACAGCCACAACGCGTAACCCGCACTTAAGATCACGCCAGTCGTGGCAACCGCAGCGACCCAAGTGTTTACAGCAAAGGTGCCCATCAGGGTCAGGAATTCACCTACAAACCCAGAGGTGCCCGGCAAGCCGACATTCGCCATGGTAAACAGCATGAACACCAGCGCATAAACCGGCATCCGGTTTACCAAACCGCCATAGGCGTCAATCTCACGGGTGTGCATCCGGTCGTAAATCACACCGACAATTAGAAACAACGCCGCAGAGATGAACCCGTGGCTGAGCATCTGGAAAATCGCGCCATCACTCGCCTGTTGATTGGCCGCCAAAATACCCATCGTTACACACCCCACATGCACAACAGCTCAATAAGCCAACAGCTTTCTCATATCTTCTTGCACCAGCGCCACCAAAGACGTATAAACAATCGCAATTGCCGACATCCAAAGCACCAAAGGCGCCATCACGTCGCTGCCAATCGGGAACATTGGGATCGAAAAGCGCAAGAATCCATAGCCACCCAGCTTAAGCAGGATCGCCGCCAGCACGACAGATCCCGCTGTTGGGGCCTGAACGTGTGCGTCAGGTAACCAAGTGTGCACCGGCCACATTGGCATTTTGACCGCGAAACTGGCGAAAAACGCCAGGAACATGAGCGTTTGCATGCCCCCGACCACCTGAATGCCCAGCAGGCTAAAGGTTTCCGAGCCAAATTGATGGGTCAGCAGCGTCTCAATGTCCGTGGTGCCCGCATCAGCGAACATGCCCACCATGGCCACCAACATCAGCACCGAACCAAGGAACGTGTAGAGGAAAAACTTGAACGAGGCGTAAATCCGGTTCGCCCCGCCCCAGATGCCGATGATCAGGAACATCGGGATCAGACCAGCTTCGAAGAACAAGTAGAACAGTACCAGATCCAGCGCCATAAACACGCCCAGCATCAGCGTTTCCAAGATCAAGAAGGCGATCATATACTCTTTGACGCGTTTCGTGACCTCCCAGCTGGCCAGAATGGTCAGAGGCATTATGAATGTGGTCAGCATGACAAACAGCACCGAAATGCCGTCAACGCCCATTTTATATTTTAGACCAATCAGCCAGTCGGCCTCTTCCACCAGTTGGAACCCGGTGTTGGACGGATCAAATTGCGCATAAATTCCAAGGCTGACCAAAAAGGTCGCCGAAGTCGCAAAAAGCGCAACATATTTGGCATTTTTCTGCGCCGCTTCGTCTTCGCCTCGCAAAAACACTGCTAGGATCAAAGCCGCAAGCGCAGGCAGAAACGTGACGATCGAGAGCAAATTATCCATTACTTGCCCCCTCCGCCGAGCGTCATCCACGTGACAAGTCCGGCGATGCCAAGCACCATCCAGAACACATAGGTAAAGATGTAGCCAGATTGCGCGCGCCCTGCGAGCCGGGTGAAGAACGGCACGATCCCCAAGGCCACGCCATTCAGCGCGCCATCAATCACATTGCCGTCGCCTCGTTTCCACAACAACCGTCCGATGCCAAGAGCAGGTTTGACAAAAATGAAATCGTAGAGTTCGTCAAAATACCATTTGTTCTTGAAAAACAGATACAAGGGACGTTGATTTTCGGCCAATCGTTTGGGCAGTTCGGGGTTCACGATGTAGAACCAATACGACAGCCCAAGCCCCAAAAGCATCGCGATGAATGGCGACACTTTGACCCAAATCGGCGCCGCGTGAGCATCATCAAGCACATGGTTGTCGGGGCCAAAATAGAGCGCACCTTCGCCCGGTTGACCGGTGAAGACATAATGATGCTCACCGCCATGATCGTCCTTGGACTCACCATGATCATCCTTGGCTTGCCCATGATCATCGCCATGTTCGGACGCCTCGGCCACCGGAATGCCGTAGAATTTGCCAACTTTATCAGCATGTCCGAAAAAGCTGCCGTACCAGATCATACCCGACAGCACCGCCCCCAAGCTGAGCACTCCGAGCGGGATCAGCATGACCATCGGACTTTCATGCGCGTGGTCGTGCGTGTGCCTATCGCCGCGCGCCTCGCCAAAGAAGGTCAGGAAAATCAGGCGCCATGAATAAAAAGACGTCATAGCCGCCGCGAAAACCAAAAGCCAAAAGCCATAGTTCGACCCGCCGGCCCAGGCGCTTTCAATCACAGCGTCCTTGCTGAGAAAGCCCGCAAAACCAATATGCGTCAATGGGATACCGACGCCTGTGATCGCGAGCGTACCGATCATCATCGCCCAAAACGTCATCGGAATTTTTTTGCGCAGACCGCCATAGTTGGTCATGTCCTGTTCGTGATGCATTGCGTGGATCACCGAGCCAGCGCCGAGAAACAACAGCGCCTTGAAGAAAGCGTGTGTAAACAAGTGGAACATCGCCGCCGAATACATGCCAACACCCGCGGCTACGAACATGTAACCCAGCTGCGAACAGGTCGAATAGGCGATCACACGTTTGATATCGGTTTGAACCAAGCCCACGGTGGCCGCGAAAAACGCCGTTGTCGCACCCAAAACAGTGACAAAGGCCATCGCGTTCGGTGCAAACTCCATCATCGGCGACATGCGACAGATCAGAAACACACCGGCCGTTACCATCGTGGCCGCATGGATCAGCGCAGATACCGGCGTCGGCCCTTCCATCGCGTCGGGCAACCAAGTGTGCAAAATCAATTGCGCCGATTTGCCCATCGCTCCGATAAACAGCAACACACAGATCACCTCAATCGCGTTCCATTCGCCCCAAAGAAACGTGACGTTGACGTCAGCTTTGTTCGGAATATCTGCAAAAATCTGACTAAACTGGATGGTGTCAAAGATGAAATAGGTCGCGAAAATCCCCAAAGCAAAGCCCAGATCGCCGACCCGGTTGACCACAAACGCCTTGATCGCAGCAGCGTTGGCACTGGGTTTTCGGTAGTAAAACCCGATCAAAAGATAGCTGGCAACGCCCACACCTTCCCAACCAAAGAACATCTGAACCAAGTTGTCAGAGGTCACCAACATAAGCATCGCGAAGGTGAAGAAGCTGAGATAAGCGAAGAAGCGTGGTTTATAACTCTCCCCCTCGCGCCATTGCGGATCGTTGTCCATGTAGCCAAAGCTGTAAAGATGCACCAGGCTCGACACTGTTGTGATCACAATCAACATGATCGCTGTCATCCGGTCCATACGGATCGACCAGTTGGTGGACAACGTACCAGATTCAATAAAACGCAGGATCGGGATGCTTTCGGTCACACCGTCAAAGGCGAAAAACACAATCCAGCTGAGCAAAGCCGACAAGAACAACAGACCCGTCGCCGTCCACATGGCGGCGGTCTCACCGATGAATTTCCAGCCAAATCCACAGATCAGCGCGCCGATCAGAGGGCCAAAAAGGAGGATGGTTTCCATGACTGCGCTAGCCCTTCATCACGTTGACGTCTTCCACGGCAATGGTGCCGCGGTTGCGAAAGAAACAGACCAGAATGGCCAGACCAATCGCTGCTTCTGCCGCCGCAACGGTCAGCACAAACAGCGTGAACACTTGTCCCACCAGATCGCCCAGAAAGCTGGAGAACGCCACAAGGTTGATATTCACCGCCAGCAGCATCAATTCGATGCTCATCAGCAGAATAATCACGTTCTTGCGGTTCAAAAACAGCCCGAAAATACCGATCACAAACAGCGTCGCCGCCACGGTAAGATAGTGTTCAAGTCCGATCATTGGCTTGCTCTTTCGTACGGGGTTTTAGAGCCGCGCGCGTCTGGCCAGTTGCTCTGGCATGCGCAGCTTTCGGATTTCGAGGTATAGCGGTTGGTGCGGATGCCTTGCGCGCGCAGAAGCCGCTGGATTTCGCCCATTGTCACCGGCTCGGGCGTGACCAGCGCCGCATTCATCACGTCCCAAAGGTTTTCAGCACTTTGCTGATCGCTGGCAGGTAAGGAATAGGGACCAGACGTGGCGCGCAAAATCTTGCCACTCGGGCAGTGCTCCAGAAAATAGACACTTCGAGTGTCGGGTTTTTGCGTGGAATAGGTCACAAATCCGTTCGCTTCGTTCCACACCTCGATGATTTCATCCCCGTCCACGAAACTGCCATCATAGGCGCAACGGGGTGGCAACGGGGTTAACGCCAGCGTCGGGCCTGCCAAAATCGGCAAAACCAAAGCCGCACAAAGTGTCAGGACCATGCCCAGTCTCATTGCTTTGCCCCCGCAGAATCGGGGTAAAACAATTTGCAACCGCAAAACGGCAGCATGCCATCGTCGCCAAAAGCATCGAAAACTACGTTTTCGAAACCATTGCCATCAATGACGGTTAGACCAAGTTCATTTACCTTTGAAACCATTGCCTCACGACCTTCGGCAATCGCAGGAATCCATTGACCTTCAGAGTCCATCAGCCAGTCTTCTATTTGTGACGTGACCGGGCTGCCCACAACCGATTGCTTCGCTGCGGGTTTGCTTTGCACCCATGTCAAATCCCGGGATTTGCAATTCGACACCAACAAACCCGAGTAAGTCGAGCAACCCGCGGACAAATACACAACTTGCGCGACGCGTCGATTGCCCAAATCGCGCGCCGCTTGGCCAAACCCGTCGTCACGATCGCCTGCCAAAACAAATGCGCATTGATGGCCGTATGCTATTGGAAAAAAACCGGTTTTCGGCGGTTTGGTGTCGGGCCCATAGGGCGCTCCCATGAACAAGTAAGACGCAGTGATGCTATTTGAACATGCCAAAGCAGCGCCGACAGACACACCTAAAAGCAAAACCGAAAAAGCGAAGGATTTCAGCACCGTGCTCACTGTTTGGCCCCCACGGAGTCCGGATAAAACAGTTTGCAACCGCAGGCCGGGTCGAACTGGTTTATGCGTTTGATTGCCTTGGCGCGGGCGCGGATCGAACCTGTTTCGAAGGCTATGTTCGCGCGCCGCGCGGTGCCTGCGAGTTTTTCGAAGGTCATGTTCGGGCTGATGGTCAACGGTCCTTTGGGGTGCTGGATCGCAGCGACATCGGTGCCAAAGTTTGCGGCATCGCCGTTGCGCGGCGCGCCTTCAAACACAATGTCTGCGCCTGTCATACAGTCCATCAGGAACAGCTGCTGGTTTTCGATCCCGCACAGACCACTGTCGTGAAAATTGCTCAGACGTTGGCCGATCTTGCCGTTGCCGATATCGACAACCTTGCCGCCTTCAAACGGGCCCACGAAGCCGTATTGGCCTTGTCGGAACGAACAATCAGCGGCGACCTTGATGGCAGGGTCCTTGACCAAGGCCGGTGGCAAAGGCTCGCATGCGACGGCGCGTTCCGCCCCACAGCCCATAGCCAAAGCGCCTATGATGGCTGCTGATTTCACAGACCTTGTCCTGGCTTGACGTCTTTCAACTCCATCGCCAGCTTCGGATCCCGCATCATCTGGGCCACCACGTTCTGGCGTTTGACGTCAACACGGTGTCGCAGGGTCAGCACGATTGCACCAATCATAGCGACCAGCAAGATCAATCCAGCCAATTGGAACAGCAGAAAGTACTGATCATAAAGGATCATTCCAAGCGCTTCTGTATTGTGGCGATCAACAGGGGTGGGCTGTGCGCGCAGGCTTTCGGCCGCAGCACTGGGCTCCCAAACCCCAAATGCAATGACAAATTGCATCAAAATCACCACGCCTATCAGCAACGCAAGTGGCAGGTACTTTGCCATTTCAGCCTTGAGTTCGGCGAAATCCACATCCAGCATCATGACCACAAACAGGAACAATACCGCCACGGCACCGACATAGACAATGATTAACAACATCGCGACAAATTCCGCACCCAGCAGAACAAACAACCCTGCCGAGGACAAGAACGACAAGATCAACCAAAGCACCGAATGCACTGGGTTGCGGCTGACGACCGTAAAAAAGCCACCAACAATCGCGCTGATCGAAAAGAGGTAAAAGGCAAAAACGCTCATGACTTGGGGTCCTCTTTGTCGGTGTCCAGCACCTCGCGCGCCAGATCGAGCGCTCGGGTCATCGCGGGAATGCCGGCAAAAGCCGACATTTGCCCAATGGTTTCAACAATTTCCTGTTTGCGCGCGCCCGCCTCGATGGCGTGGCGCACGGTTTGGCGCACAGCAACATCCGATTGCGCGCCTTGCATGGTCAGCCCTGCAAGCGTCAACAGCAGCCGGGTTTTTGCATCCAACCCATCCTTGTTGACAGTATTGCCAAACATCATCTCCATCATGTCTTTGGGCATGGTCGGTAACAACGCCTCAAAACCTTTGGGCGAAAAACTTTCAAGTGCAGGATTCAGCGCCTTGGCCATATCCTGTGCCTGCTTCATCATCGCCTCAAACGGATTGGTCGGATCGCTCATTTGGCGGCTCCTTCGGCGGCAAACACCTCTTGCGCAGCATTCAACCCGTTGATCATCGCCGGAAACCCACCGTAAAGCGCCATTTGAAAGATCACCTCACCGATTTCGCGCTGACTTGCACCAACTTTGCGGGCACTGGCAATGTTCACCTTAAGCTGTGGCAAGGTCTGAGCCCCAAGCGCTGTCAGTGCAGCAACAGTGGCCAGCAGCCGGGTTTTTTCGTCCAACCCCTCGCGCGCATAGAATTGACCGTAAGCCACATCCACGACCGTACGAGACATCCCCGGCACGAGCGCATCATAGCGACCGGCGAGCACGTCTTCCATACCCGGGTTGACCTGTTCGGCCAGCGCTTTGCCACGCGCGTAGGTGTCAATGGGGTCGCTCATCGGTAGGGGGCATCAATCTCAAGGTTACGGGCGATTTCGGCTTCCCAACGATCACCATTTTCCAGCAATTTGTCTTTGTCGTAGAATAATTCTTCGCGGGTTTCGGTGGCGAACTCGAAATTTGGCCCTTCGACGATGGCGTCGACTGGGCATGCTTCCTGACAAAAACCGCAATAGATGCATTTGGTCATGTCGATGTCATAGCGGGTGGTGCGACGGCTGCCATCTTCGCGCGGTTCGGCGTCGATGGTGATGGCCTGTGCCGGGCAAATCGCCTCACACAGCTTACATGCGATACAACGTTCTTCGCCGTTGGGATAGCGGCGCAGCGCATGTTCGCCACGAAACCGCGGCGACAAAGGCCCCTTTTCGTGCGGGTAATTTAGCGTCGCCTTGGGCGCGAACATGTATTTCAAGCCCAATTTCATACCAACCCAGAAGTCCTGCAGCAGGAAATACTTGGCGGCGCGGGTGTAATCGATCTGCGTCATAGCATCAGCTCCAGAAAAGGTGACATCGCTCAGCCCCCAAACGCCCAGCGGGCATAGACGCCGCCAAACCATTCGAACTTGGCGGCAAAGGCCACGAAAACGACCCAAGCCAGCGAGAACGGCAGGAACACTTTCCAGCCGATGCGCATCAGTTGGTCATAGCGGTAGCGCGGGGTGATCGCCTTGACCATCGAGAAGATGAAGAAGACGAACAGCATCTTCAGCACCATCCAAAAGACTCCGTCAGGCAAGAATGGCACCGGCGACAGCCAGCCACCAAAGAACAGCAACGACACCAATGCGCACATCAGCACCACGGCCACTAGTTCCCCAATCATGAACAACAAAAACGGGGTCGAGGAATATTCGACCTGATAGCCCGCAACCAGTTCAGATTCCGCTTCGGGAAGGTCGAACGGCGGCCGGTTGGTTTCGGCCAAGGCTGAAATCAAGAACAAGAAAAGCATTGGGAAATGCGGCAACCAGTACCAGCTGAACAGGCCCCAACCGCCGTCTTGTGCATCAACGATGGCGCCAAAGTTCATCGAGCCAGTCGATATGATCACGCCGATGATGATCAAACCGATGCTAACCTCGTATGAAATCATTTGCGCGGCGGAACGCAACGAGCCAAGGAACGGGTACTTTGAGTTCGACGCCCATCCGCCCATGATCACGCCGTAAACTTCCAGAGATGACACCGCAAAGACGTACAGAATGGCGACGTTGATATTGCTGAGCACCCAGCCATCGTTGAACGGGATCACGGCCCAGGCGATCAGCGCCATCACCAGGCTGACCATTGGTGCCAAGAAGAAAACCGCGCGATCCGCACCGGCAGGCACAACGATTTCCTTTACGATATACTTTCCGAAATCTGCAAAACTCTGCAGAAGGCCGAAAAAACCCACCACATTGGGCCCCCGGCGCATCTGGACCGCGGCCCAGATCTTGCGATCCGCATACATCAAAAACGCCAACGCCAGCAGCATCGGGATGACCAGAAGGAAAATCTGGCCCACGATCAACAGGCCTATGCCGAGCGGGTTGGTTGTAAAATAATCAGCCATTGGTCCTCACACCGTCGGTATTCCTTGTTCCGCGCAATTTGCCACAACGACTTCGGCGTCGATGGTGCGCAACCCACGCGGTAGGGATGGCGAGATGGTGTAAACAGCATCTGCCACCCGCGCGCCACCCTCAACCTTCACATTTGTGCGCAAATGCCGCGCAAACCCGTAACCCCGGATCAATGCATATTGCGCCGCCGCGCATTCGGCGTAACGCTCGATCTCGCCGGGGGCAGTTGCACCGCGCATGCGCACCTCAAATTGCACCAAATCATCATCCAAAAGCGTCGTGCTGACCCCGTCGTAACGCACAGGACCAGTCTCTGGTGCCACGCAGGCCAACAAGACCAAAGGCCCAAACACCGACACACGTCTCATTCAGCCGCCAGCTTGCCTCCGCTGCGCGCCGCAAGCCCGGCGGACAGCTCGCCCATTAAAGCCGAAGCGCGTGCGATCGGGTTGGACAGGTAAAAATCGCTGATCCCACTGCGCAAAGGCGCATCGCCCAACGCGTCTTGGGTCTCTGGCAGCGTCAGCTGGTTTTCAACCACCTCGTCGATCTGCGCCAAATGCGGCACCGCAGCCACCATGGCCTGGCGCAACTGGGGCAGCGAGTCGAACGGCAGAACCGCGTTCATCTCACCACTTAATGCGCGCAGAATTGCCCAATTTTCCTTGGCTTCGCCCGGAGCAAACCCAGCGCGCAATGCAAGCTGAGGCCGCCCTTCGGTGTTCACAAACAGCCCAGGCTCTTCCGTATAGGCGGCGCCAGGCAGAATCACGTCGGCACGGTGCGCACCGCGATCACCATGGCTGCCTTGATAAATCACAAAAGGACCCGCCGGAATATCGCCCTCATCTGCACCGAGGTTATAGACCACCTCTGCACTGTCCAAAGCGGCAGTGATTCCGCCGTCGGTGACCGCGCCAACATCCATCGCGCCCACCCGACCAGCAGCCGTATGCAGCACCAGAAACTCGGATTTGGTGGACTGAGACAATTGCATCGCGGCCGCCAAGATTGCGGCGCCATCATCGCGCGCCAGAGCGCCCTGCCCGATGATGACAAGCGATGGAATTTCGCCAACATCACTGTGATCACGGCCCAAAAGCTCGGTCAGTGTTTCCGGGCTGGTGCCGATGTGGTTAACATCATAGCTCAGATCGAGCTTTTCACCGATCACGCCGATGTTGGCACCGTTGCTCCAGGCTTTGCGCAAACGCGCGTTTAACACCGGCGCTTCAATCGAAGGGTCTGTGCCAATCAGCATGATCGCCTTGGCCGTGTCGATCATTTCAATCGAGCCAGTTCCGACATAGCCCGAGCGGTTACCTGCCGGTAATTTGGCCCCATCGGTGCGACATTCCACCGAACCGCCCGTTCCTTCGATCAGTTGTTTTAGGGCAAATGCCGCTTCGGTCGGGACCAGATCCCCGACAACACCCGCCACTTTCTTGCCCGCCATGGCAGAAGCCGCAGCCCCCAGCGCCTCGGGCCAGCTGGCTTTGCGCAGCTTGCCGTTTTCGCGGATGTAGGGCGTATCAAGACGCTGGCGGCGCAGGCCATCCCATACAAAACGGGTTTTATCGGAAATCCATTCTTCGTTCACACCATCGTGATTGCGCGGCAAGATGCGCATCACTTCGCGCCCTTTGGTGTCAACGCGGATGTTAGACCCAAGCGCATCCATCACGTCAATGCTTTCGGTCTTGCTCAGCTCCCATGGACGGGCGGTAAAGGCATAAGGCTTTGAAACCAAAGCACCAACCGGGCAAAGGTCGATGATGTTGCCCTGCATATTGGAATTCAGCGTTTCGCCCAGATAGGATGTAATCTCGGCGTCTTCGCCGCGTCCGGTCTGGCCCATCTGGTGGATGCCCGCAACCTCGGTGGTGAAGCGCACACAGCGCGTGCACGAAATGCAGCGCGTCATGTGGGTTTCCACCAACGGGCCCAGATCCAAATCTTCGGTGGCGCGTTTTGGCTCGCGGAAGCGACTGAAATCGACGCCGTAAGCCATCGCCTGATCCTGCAAATCGCACTCGCCACCTTGATCGCAAATCGGGCAATCCAACGGATGGTTGATCAGCAAGAACTCCATCACGCCTTCGCGCGCCTTTTTAACCATGGGCGAGTTCGTCTTGACCACCGGTGCTTGCCCTTCCGGGCCAGGGCGCAAATCACGCACCTGCATCGCGCAAGAGGCCGCAGGTTTGGGTGGCCCACCCACAACCTCAACCAGACACATCCGGCAATTTCCGGCGATCGACAGCCTCTCGTGATAGCAAAAGCGCGGAATTTCCACGCCAGCCTGTTCACATGCCTGAATGAGGGTCAGCGCCCCATCCACTTCGATCTCGGTTCCGTCAATGTTTACCTTGCGCAGGTCAGACATGGATCATCTCGCCTTCAGTAGCACGCCTATCGCGCTGGATTTCGCAATTTCCGCACGCCCGAAGGTGCAGAAGGAGTCGGGTTGGTCGTAAGATACACCGTTCTGAGAAAGAAACTTGCGACCTTTGGCCCGCATTCGCGCTTTTTCAGTGTCAGATTCGACGTACGAGCGGATTTCGCCGTCGCTATAGCCCAGTTTATTGGCCCGCGCGCGCAAGGCCCGCAACGTGGTAACAGCCTTGATCATGCGCGCCGAGATCCCGTCGCAATAGTCGCGCACCTCATCCGCAATCGCCACAGCAAACAACGCATTTTCAATCTCCGGCACATCGCGCAAAGCCGGTTTGGCCATCACGGGTGCCGCGCATGTTAAAACAGCAATACTTGCCAGAATCATAAATTTCATCGCCAGACTCTCCTTTTCAGACAGTCCGATAGCGCCAATTGTACGCCTGATATGCAATAACAACGCCGACGACCGGCGATTTCCAGCCCAAACCTCATGGGTTACACCGTCCGCTGAACACCACCTGATCATCACTGACCGAAAGCGCATCAAGCGCGGTTTGCGGCCCCACCGCCCAAACAATTTTTGACGTGCCGTAGTTGGCGATGCAATAGCGCGTGCCTTCAAAGCCCGCCGCCTGCCGCGCTCCGTCCAGGGATCGCGTCGCCTCAAAGACCGTGACCGTGAATTCGTCCAGACCGTCCTTGAACTTGGAAGTCTTGGATTTGAAATAAAATCCGTCAAAAGGCAACCTGTTGGGGTCTTCTTCACACCCGGCCAGCGCCACCGCCAAACCCATCATTAATACACCGCGCCACATCGCCTAAACCACCCGCGCCGAAATTCTGCTGTTGCTTTGGTTCATCGCCCTGCCCCGCGCCTTGTTACTCTGCCGCCACGCAGCGGTGTTTGCGCCATAGATCGCCATCTTGCAACTGCGCCCAGCCAAAAGCATCGTCAGTTGGGCCATCCCTGCGCAGCATTTCCAGCCGTTCGAGCGCTTCCGCCATCGTCGGTTTGTGCCCGGCGGGCACCCACCACATCACAAAATGCATCTTGCCCATAACCTCAAACCACTCGGTACGCCGTTCGTAAAACTGGCGATGCACCGTGCCCCAGACAAAAGCCTCCAGGCTAGGCCCATCCTCCCAAACTGTCAGATTGGCGACCATCTGCGGATCATCACCGATGTTGTTTTCGGTGTTTCCAGTCCCGGGCTCGCCCGAGCCCTCCATCATCCAAACAAAGCCGGGCATGCGCTTGCCCAAGCCATTGATTCGGTCAAGGTTGGTCATAAAGTCCGCAACCCGCGGATCATCAACCGCGCCCAGCAACCGCCCGACATTGAGTTCGGCCAGATGAAACCCGTTCTTTTCCATGTGTTTACCCCTTGTTGAGCACCAGAACACTCAGCGGGGTCATGCGCGCCACTTCCGAATTCAGCACCCGGCATGTGTTCAGCTCTTCATAGTCGACACCGTCGTTGGCAGCCGCAACCGATCGGCGCTTGATGCTGACCTCAAGATCAACCGCACCGGCAATCTGGGTTTCCGACTGCGCGCCACTCTTGGCCCGTGTCTCGCGCATGTCAGCGGCCAGTTTTTCGTCGAACACATAGGCCGAGCAGCGATCTGCCAAATCTCGCGCCACACGCAATTCCGCAAAATACTGCGGTCCGGGCAAAGCCAAAATCGCCTGAGCACGCTGATCGGCCAAACGCGACCCACCGCAACCGGCCAAAACAGCCAATCCAAGCCCTGCTACAATACCTTTTTTCATAACGCCTCCAAATCCTGTTGTTCGCCTTGATTGCACTGTTTGGCGCGCCACAACTGCGCCTCTTTCAAACCACGCCACCCAAACGCAAAATCACTGTCACCATTGCGTTCCAAATGATCCAGCCGCGCCGCCGCCTCGGCCACCGTCGGGCAATGGCCCACCGGGATCCACCACATCACAAGGCGCACGCCCTGCCCTGGCGCGTACCATTCGCTTTTGCGCGCGTAAAACGACTTGTGAACGGTGTTCCAGACGAAATGCTCCAACGCCGCCGCGTCGCGCCAAACCGATAGCGTGCTGGCAAGCCGCGGATTGCCCCCCAACGGACCGTCCCCGTCGTTTTGCGCTGTCTCCATGTCTGCATCCGGCAAGCGCCAAATAAACCCATCCGACCGCGCGGCCACCCCGTTCACCAAATCCAAGCCGTTGACAAAATCCGCAACGCGCAGGTCATCCCAATCATGACGCAACACGCCCCGGTTGAATTCGGCGAGATGTCGAATCGTACCCGTCATGGCCTGGCCCACGCCGTGCATCTCGCAAAACGGTGCGCAATCAAAAGCGCCAATACTCCAACGCTACTCGCAAAAGATGTTGCACCGGCGGGATAGATATCGAAAAGAACCGCACCAAAATAAGTGGTGCCTCCCACGAAAAACAGCCCGAAACCAATCGCACCGGTGATGATCCAAGAAAAACCATCCGCATGCGTCAAGTGCAGCCTTGCCGTTGCAGCCAGCCCAAATCCAACGACGGCGACCAGCGCCAGAGCGCCGATCAGTGTCACTCGGCTGCCACCGAGGAAACGCGGCCCGTGCGCTTGTGTTTGATACGATCCTCAATCTCATCACGGAAGTTTCGGATCAGCCCTTGTATCGGCCAAGCCGCCGCGTCGCCAAGCGCGCAAATCGTGTGTCCTTCGACCTGTTTGGTCACATCCAGCAGCATGTCGATTTCCTCGACCTCCGCCTCGCCTGTGACCAGACGATCCATCACCCGCATCATCCAACCGGTGCCTTCGCGACACGGCGTGCACTGCCCGCAGCTTTCGTGTTTGTAAAACTTGCTCAGCCGCCAGATCGCCTTGATGATATCGGTCGAGTTGTCCATCACGATCACGGCCGCCGTGCCCAGGCCCGATCGCTGCTCGCGCAGCCAGTCGAAATCCATAATACACTCGTCTTTCATGATCTTGCCAGGCAAACACGGCACCGACGAGCCCCCTGGAATCACAGCTTTGAGGTTGCTCCAGCCTCCGCGAATGCCGCCGCAATGCCGGTCGATCAGCTCTTCAAAGGAGATGCTCATCGCTTCTTCCACGACGCAAGGCGCGTTCACATGACCCGAAATCGCAAACAGTTTGGTGCCTGCGTTGTTGGCGCGCCCGAATGACGAAAACCACTCGGGGCCACGGCGCAAAATGGTCGGCACGACAGCAATCGATTCCACGTTGTTCACCGTGGTCGGACATCCGTACAGCCCCGCGCCCGCCGGAAACGGCGGCTTCATGCGCGGCATGCCCTTCTTCCCCTCAAGGCTTTCAAGCAGCGCGGTTTCTTCCCCGCAAATATAGGCGCCCGCCCCGTGATGCAGGTAAATGTCGAAATCCCAGCCCGAGCCGCAGGCATTTTTGCCCACGAGACCCGCGTCATAAGCCTCGTCAATGGCGATCTGAAGCGCTTCTTTTTCGCGAATATACTCACCGCGAATATAGATATAGCAAGCGTGGCTGTTCATCGCGAACGAGGCGATCAAACATCCCTCAATCAGCGTGTGCGGATCATGGCGCATGATCTCACGGTCTTTACAGGTGCCGGGTTCAGATTCGTCAGCATTCACAACAAGATAAGCCGGCCGCCCGTCGCTTTCTTTCGGCATGAAAGACCACTTTAGACCAGTTGGAAAACCCGCCCCACCCCGGCCACGCAGCCCGGAATCCTTCATCTGCGACACAATCCAGTCGCGGCCCTTTTGAAGGATCGCGGCCGTGCCATCCCAATGGCCCCGCGTCTGCGCGCCCTTCAGCGTGCGGTCATGCATCCCGTAAAGATTGGTAAAAATCCGATCCTTGTCTTGCAGCATGCTCGGTTATCCTTGGTTGCTCTGGCGCAAGCGCCATATTTGAAAAATGTTGACAAACGCATAAATCAGAGCCGCCAGCGCCGCCAGATCAAACAGCAGGGCATATCGTCCCGCCAAGCCGATCTGCGGCGCCAGCATTTGCGCGATGAACCAGATCACCATCGTGCCCGCGATCACCACCGACACATGTCGGCCTTTGCGCGCAATCATAGCATTTGTGTCCTGGTTCGACGTGCTCATGTCAGTAGACATCTCCCTTGTCGACCTTCTTGGAGAACTCAGTCTCCGCGCCAGTCGCCAAAAGCGTCGCCTGTTCAACCCAAGTGTCGCGCGTCACGCGCCCCTTGAACCCCTCAAGATTGGCATCAACCCAAGCCACTTCATCTGCGGTCCAGGCCGAGATCTGGTCAAAATGGTAAAACCCAAGCGTGTTGCAGAGTTTTTCCAGCTTTGGTCCAATGCCCTTGATCCGTTTGAGATCATCTGCACCACCATCGCGTGCAGCGCTGAGTGTTGCGGGCTTGGTGCCTTCGGACGTACCTTCGGCAACACCATCGCCGTCATAGTCACCCTCAACTTTGCCGGCCGCTTGCACGTCTGCCGAATAGCTCCACTCGCCTTTGCGTGAGGCCAATTCCGCCTGTCCGGCCAACGGCGCAGACGGATTTATCACGGGCTCGGCCGCAGCTTTGGTAGCCGATTGCGCAGCCTTGTCTGTCGCACGCGACAACACGGCGGCAGGTTCTGGCACTGTGTCCGCTTCCGGCTCAAACTCAGGCTCGGAAGACACAACCGGCGCGGGTTTCGCGGCAGGTGCCGGAGCCGGCGTGCGCGGTGCCGCCATCGGGGCCGTTGCCGCAGGCACCGTTTGCCCCTTACCCACATCGGGCGCGTCAATCGGGCCATTTGCGCTTGCATGCTTAGTCGCTTTGGTCAGGCCATCGGGACATAGGACCAAGCTGGTGAACAAGCCCACCACTAAAAACACCACAACGCCAACAAAGGCGCTCGGGCTGAATGCCCATCCGCCAACAACTATTGTGATCAAGAAGGCCAGAAACGCCAATGCGGCCGCACCCAACCAGCACGCCGTGGCGCACCCTATCGTCTCAAACTTGTTATTCATTGTGGTTCGTTCTCCCTGTGGTCCCGTTTACTTATTATATATATCGTCTTTCTTCGCACGTTGGGAGAATTCTGTTTCCGCACCAGTGGCGAGCAATTTGGCCTGCGGCACCCAGTTGTCGCGGCTCACGCGCCCTTTGAACCCTTTAAGGTTCTGATCGACCCATGAAATTTCGCTGACCGTCCAGGCGGCGACCTGATCATAATGGAAAAAGCCCATGCTATGCAGCAGTTCCTCCATTTTGGGGCCGACGCCTTTGATCAGTTTCAGATCGTCAGGCTCACCATTTCGCGCCGCGGCTAACGTGGCCGGTTTTTCGCCTGGGCCGTCAACTGTTTCAGAAGCAGGGACAGACTGAGCTGTTGCGGCGGTGGCATTGTAGCGCCAAGTGCCTTTGCGCGTCGCCAGTTCGTTCTGACCGGCCAATGTAGCCGAGGCGCGGATCACCAATTTGGGTTCGGGTTCAGCTTGCTTCGGTGCCTTGGTTTTGGTCGAAACCGGTTCTGGTTTCGGCGGCGTCGGTGCGGTAGGTCGATTTGCAGCATCGCCCAGCCAAGGGGTCACCAGAGGCACTTCGGTGCCATCGATCCGTTTAACAGTGTCACCAATGTCATGCGCCAGATGCACGCTGGCATTGCGCGCCATCCGGCCTTCTTCATAGCCAGTCAGGCTGGTCAATCCACTGATAGGTTCCGCAGCGTAGCGTCCGTTTTGCGGACCCGGCGGTGGCACTTTGCCAGACGCCAGATCATCCAGCAAAGCGCGCAATTTCTCTGCAGTGAGATCCTCGTAATAGTCTTTGCCGATTTGCGCCATCGGTGCGTTGGCACAAGCCCCCAGGCATTCCACTTCTTCCCAGCTGAATTTACCATCTGAGCTCAACTGATGGGCCTTGGGTGCTATCTTTTCGCGGCACACTGCCACCAAATCTTCGGCGCCGCAGATCATGCAGGACGTGGTGCCGCACACCTGTATATGCGCAACAGATCCAACGGGTTGCAGTTGAAACATAAAGTAAAACGAAGCGACTTCCAAACCTCGGATATAGGCCAGCCCCAACATGTCAGAGACGTGCTCGATCGCCGGGCGGCTCAACCAACCTTCTTGTTCCTGTGCGCGCCATAACAACGGTATTATCGCGCTGGCTTGGCGACCTTCCGGGAATTTGGTGACCTGAGCTTCCGCCCATGCCTGATTTGCAGGTGTAAAAGCGAAGCTGTCGGGCTGGTCGGGGTGCAATCTGCGCAGCATCTAGATTGCCTTTCTGTGAGTGTTGAGGCCGCAGGAGCCTCCGGCGGGAGTTTTTCTGGAAAAATGAAGGGCCAGCGGCACGCTTTGCAAAATCAGGCGTGCGTTTTGACTGCGGTTTCGGAGCGTTGGTTTCACCGATCAATTTCTCCGAAAACGACATCCATTGTACCGATAATGGCGGCGACATCTGCCAATTGGTGGCCAACGGCGATGTGATCCATCGCCTGAAGGTGCAAAAAACCTGGTGCGCGTAGTTTGGCCCGATAGGGTTTATTGGATCCATCCGCCACCAAATACACGCCAAATTCGCCTTTGGGAGCCTCGACAGCACAATAGACTTCGCCAGCAGGAACATGGAAGCCTTCGGTGTAGAGCTTGAAGTGGTGGATCAAGCTTTCCATGGAGGTTTTCATGTCAGATCGGCTGGGAGGCGTGATTTTACCACGTGCGAGCACATCGCCCGGACAGTCGCGTAGTTTGACGATTGCCTGTTGGATAATCAGCAGTGATTGTCGCATTTCTTCCATGCGCACGAGGTAGCGGTCATAGCAGTCACCGTTCTTACCCACCGGGATTTGAAACTCGAATTCATCGTAACATTCATAGGGTTGCGCACGACGCAAATCCCAAGCGAAGCCAGATCCGCGCACCATGACACCGGAAAAACCGTAGTCCTGAATGTCTTGTTCGCTCACGACACCGATGTCGACATTGCGCTGTTTGAAAATACGGTTTTCGGTCAGGAGCCCGTCGATGTCGGCCATCACTTGCGGGAAAGCGTGGCTCCAGGTTTCGATGTCATCCAGCAGATCATCAGGCAGGTCTTGATGGACGCCGCCCGGACGAAAGTAGGCTGCGTGCAAGCGTGCGCCGCAAGCTCGTTCATAGAAAATCATCAGCTTTTCACGCTCTTCAAACCCCCACAACGGCGGCGTCAGCGCGCCAACGTCCAGGGCCTGCGTCGTCACGTTCAGCAGGTGGTTGAGAATGCGGCCGATTTCCGAATAAAGCACCCGGATCAGCGAAGCGCGGCGCGGCACCTCCACCCCTGTCAGCTTTTCAATTGCCAGGCACCAAGCGTGCTCCTGGTTCATCGGAGCGACATAGTCTAGGCGGTCAAAATACGGCAGGTTTTGCAGGTAGGTGCGGCTTTCCATCAGTTTTTCGGTGCCACGATGGAGTAGGCCAATATGCGGATCACAGCGTTCAACGATTTCACCGTCAAGCTCAAGTATAAGTCGCAAAACGCCATGCGCTGCAGGGTGTTGCGGGCCGAAGTTGATGTTGAAGTTGCGGATTTTCTGTTCGCCCGTCAGAGCGTCTTCGAAACCTTTTGTACCGTCCATCAAAGATACTCCATTATTGCGACGCCTGCACGGCGGACCCTAAAGCTCCGCCCGCAGCAGCACATATTGCAAAGACACCTGTCGCAACCGCAGCAAAAATGTAGCCGGAAGAGGCGTCGTAATTGATTTCAGACCCGGAAAACAAAGCAAGCAGTTGCCCGTTGCTCAGCGCAATCAAAACGCCATAGCCCAAAGCGAGGTAGATACCGGCTCGGGTCCCCCAGCCGAAACTCACGATTGCAGGCAGCAGCAGCGCAACGATGATTGCCGTCCCGACAAGCGCGCGGCCAATCCTCAAATGCAGTGCGTTGTGGTCACGAACTGGCATCAGAGTTTCTCCAGTTCTTGCAACTTGAGGCCCATCCACCAAAGCAGAAAAATGGTGCCAAGCGGGACGATGCACACGGCGGCCCAGTATTTGTTGATGCCGAAAAACGGGAGCAACTTGACCATCGGGATGGCCGTTGCCGCCGATAGGATAAGCCACCACACCCCGCTCATTACTTGGCATCCTCAACCTTGTCATCCCCCGGCAGGATGTAATCCGCACCTTCCCACGGGCTCATGAAATCAAACTGGCGGTATTCCTGCACGAGGCTAACGGGTTCATAAACCACGCGTTTCTGCGCCTCGTCATAGCGCACTTCGGTGTAACCGGTGGTCGGGAAATCCTTGCGCAGCGGATGGCCGCGAAAACCATAGTCTGTCAGCAATCGACGCAGATCGGGGTGGCCGGAAAACAGGATGCCGAACATGTCAAACACCTCGCGCTCGAACCAATTGGCCGACGCGTGCGCTGGAATGATTGAGGGCACCATGTCTTGCTCGCGCACCGACACACGCAGTCGAATACGGTGGTTTTGATACATCGACAGCAGATGGTAGACCACGTCAAAGCGTTTTGGGCGATCAGGGTAGTCGACGGCTGTGATGTCGACCAAAGTGGAGAACCGGCACACCGCGTCTGACTTCAAAAAGTCAACAAAACCAACAATGTTGGCGGGGGTGACATCCATGCTCAGCTCGCCATGCGTCACATCCCAGGCCAGTACGCAATCGGGGCGTTTGGCGGCGATATGGCCCCCCAATTCGTTCAACACGTCGCTCATCTGACCAAGGTTCCTGTGCGGCGGATTTTGCGTTGCAGTTGCATCAATCCATAAAGCAATGCTTCGGCTGTGGGTGGGCAGCCCGGCACATAGATATCGACCGGCACGATGCGATCACAGCCGCGCACCACTGAATAACTGTAGTGATAGTAGCCGCCGCCATTGGCACAGCTGCCCATTGAAATGACATAGCGCGGCTCGGGCATCTGGTCATAGACCTTGCGCAAAGCCGGCGCCATCTTGTTGGTCAACGTGCCGGCCACGATCATCACGTCGGACTGGCGCGGACTGGCACGCGGTGCAATGCCAAAGCGTTCGGCGTCGTAACGAGGCATCGAGGTGTGCATCATCTCAACAGCGCAGCAGGCCAGACCAAAAGTCATCCAGTGCAACGATCCAGTGCGCGCCCAGTTGATCAGATCCTCGGTTGAGGTCAGCAAAAAGCCCTTGTCCTGCAAGTCGGCGTTCAGCCCGCGAACGGTCACATCGGCGTCGGCGCCAGCGGTGATCACTCCCATTCCAGCGCTCCCTTTTTCCACTCGTAGGCAAATCCAATGGTCAACACGCCCAGAAACACCATCATCGACCAGAAACCAGCCATCGAGATGTCTTTGAAGGCCACCGCCCAGGGAAACAGGAAAGCGATTTCCAGATCAAAAATGATGAACAAGATCGCCACCAGATAGAACCGGACATCGAATTTCATGCGCGCATCGTCGAACGCGTTAAAGCCGCATTCGTAAGCGCTGACTTTTTCGGGATCGGGGTTTCGCACCGCGATCACCGCCGCCGCCAGGATCAGCGCAAGGCCCAATCCAATGGCCACGGCCAAAAACACCAGAATAGGGAGGTATTCCCGCAACATTTCTTCCACGTTGGATCCCTTTCTGCGCGGGAAGCACACCCCGGCGCGGTCAAGTGGCAAAGTTGACGGTTTGGGTGTACCCCCCTGCCCGACCCGGGTCAACCAAGCGACGTCCTTTCAGACGCGTGATTTCACCGCAGGGGCAAACGCCCGTCAACTCTGCACAGTTTGGCGCGACATTGGCGCCAAATGGTTGCTTTTTGGTGAGGATTTTGCCGCTTTTCGTGCCTTTAGCGACGCGCGAAAAAGGCCGCAACCCCGTCGCGGGCCTCGGCGGTTTCCCATTGCGCCACCAGAGCGGCAATGGTGTGGTCGATCACGACGTCGTCAATCACCGGCCCCATCGCCCGCGCCAGCGCCTTTGACGCTGCGACCGCGCCGGGCGCGCATAACAAATAAGGCGCAACTTCAGCTTCGACCGCCGCTTCCAGCGCCTCTGACGCCACGGCGCGGGCGAGCAGACCCAACTGGACCGCCTCATCAGCCCCAAACAAACGTGCCGACATAAACACCCGCCGGGCGCGCGCTTCACCCATGCGGGCCAGACAGTAGGGGCTGATCGTGGCCGGGATCAGACCCAGCCGCGTTTCGGTGAAACCCATTTTCAGAGTGTCTACGCCAATTGCCACGTCGCAGACCGACACCAACCCCAAGCCACCCCCAAATGCATTGCCCTGCACTGCGCCAATCAAAGGCTTGGGCAAAGTGTTCATCGCAAACAGCATTTCAGCCAGCTTGCGCGCCTCGGTAAAGCGGGTGGCGGAATCAGCGGCCATTTGCGTCTGCATCCACGCCAGATCTCCCCCGGCACAAAAGCTTTTGCCGGTGCCCGTCAACACCACCACGCGCACCGCCGGATCGGACCCCAACTGGGCTGCGACCTCGGTCAGCTCGTCGATCATCACCGCGGACATGGCATTGTGTTTTTCGGCGCGATCAAGGCGCAGCGTGGCCACGCCGCGCGCGTCCACCTCCAGCGACAGTGTTTCAAACATCACGCACTTTCCACCGCGCCAGTGCGCATCGCTTGCGCCATCGCGGCGGCGCGGGTGACAACATCAAGGTCAAGACCCGTGTCATAGCCCAGCCGCTCCAGATGTGCCGCCACTGCTTCGGTCGCCACATTGCCCGCCGCCCCCGGCGCATAGGGACAGCCGCCCAAACCACCGGCTGCCGCGTCAAACACCCGCACGCCCAACGCAAGGGCCGCATCAATATTATCCATCGCGCGACCGGCCGTGTCGTGAAAATGCCCGGCCAGACGACCAACGGGCACCACATCACGCACTGCCAAAATCATACGCGCCACCGAGTCCGGCGCGGCCTTACCGATGGTGTCGCCCAAAGAGATCTCGTAACAGCCCATCGCAAACAGCTGATCAGCCACCTTGGCCACCGCACTGGGATCAACCGCGCCGTCATACGGGCAATCGGTCACGCAGCTGATGTATCCGCGCACCGGCAGGTCAATGTGGCGCGCCGCTTTCAAGACGGGTTCGAACCGTTCCAACGACTGGGCAATTGATGCGTTGATGTTGGCCTGCGAGAACCCTTCACTGGCCGAGGCAAACACGGCAATTTCATCCGCGCGCGCGTTCAAAGCATCCTCGTAGCCCCGCATGTTCGGCGCCAGCGCGGCGTAGCGAACGCCCGGCGCGCGGGTGATGGCGCTCAGAACATCGCCACTCCCGGCCATCTGAGGCACCCACTTCGGGCTCACAAAACTGGCGCATTCGATCCGGCGAAAACCGGCGCCACTGAGACAATCCACCAGCGCCACCTTTTCGGCCACCGGGATCTCGCGTTTTTCGTTTTGCAGCCCATCCCTTGGGCCAACCTCAAAAATCTCGACCGCTTCGCGCATGGCGCATCCTCCCGTTTATGTGTCCTCGTCCTGGAGACGCACCAGCGCTGCGCCTGCCTCGACCTGATCACCTTCCACGCTCAGCACCTCGCCGACAACCCCGTCGCGTTCCGCCAGCAGCGCATGTTCCATCTTCATCGCTTCCAGCACCACCAGCCGATCGCCCTTGGACACGCGCTGTCCGGGCTTTGCCAGTACCGCCTTGACCAGCCCCGGCATCGGCGCATCAATCCGATTGCCATCGCCGGTTGAACCCACCGCACGCTCCAGCGGGTCAACCACCGTAAAGGCGAGACCATAGTGATCAAACACCGTGATCTGGTGGCCCGCGCGCACCGTGTGCGCCATCGGCTGATCCTCAATCAGCCAGACATCGTTGGCGTCGCGCCGCGCGATGATGTCGGTGCCCTCGATACTCCAGACTTGCCGATCCGCACCGTGACTGCGCAAAACGGCTTGGATCGTGTCATCGCCGACCCCCAGCACCACGCTTTGCGCCAAAGGCTCCCACAGCGCAAAACCCTGTTCGGGGTGTGCCGGTCCATCCACGCCCAGCGCCACCATGGCCGCAGCAACCTTGTGGCGCGGCTCGGGCGCGCCAACTGCCACCAATGCATCCAGATCGCGCGCAATCAGGCCAGTATCGACCTGGCCTGCGCCAAACCCATTATGCGCCGCCAAAGCGCCCAGAAACGCCAGATTGGTCACCGTACCGCCAACTTCAGTGCGCGCCAACGCCTGCCCCAAGCGCTGCAACGCCACCGCCCGCGTCGGGCCGGATACCACAACTTTGGCAATCATCGGATCATACCACGGGCTGATCACATCCCCCGCCCGCACCCCGGAATCAGCGCGCGCCGACGTCGGAAAGGCCAAATGCGTCAATGTGCCAGTCGCAGGCAAAAACCCCTTGGGCACATCCTCGGCATAAAGACGTGCCTCAAAGGCATGACCGGTGATTGACAATTCTTCCTGCGCCATCGGCAACGCCTCACCGGCGGCCACGCGCAACTGCCATTCCACCAGATCAACGCCGGTGATCGCCTCGGTCACGGGGTGTTCGACCTGCAACCTTGTGTTCATCTCCATGAACCAGAACCCATCGGCGCGCAGCTCGGATCCGTCGACAATAAACTCAACAGTACCGGCCCCGGAATAGCCAATCGCCTCGGCCGCGCGCACCGCCGCCGCGCCCATCGCCGCGCGCATCTCAGGCATCATGCCCGGCGCAGGCGCCTCTTCGATCACCTTCTGATGGCGTCGCTGCAGCGAACAGTCGCGTTCAAACAGGTGCACCGCGCGGGTGCCATCTCCAAAGACCTGCACTTCGATATGGCGCGGCGTGTCGACGAATTTCTCCACCAGCACGTCGGTGTTGCCAAAGGCGGTGCGCGCTTCGGCACGGGCCGAGTCCAGCGCTGTTGCAAAATCGCCGGCTGCCTCAACCAGGCGCATGCCCTTGCCCCCGCCGCCCGCCACGGCCTTGATCAACACCGGATAACCGATGCCCGCCGCCTCGCGTGCCAAAACATCCGGGTCCTGATCCGCCCCGTGATATCCCGGTACAACGGGAACACCCGCCTTTTCCATCAACGCCTTAGCCGCATCCTTCAGCCCCATCGCGCGGATCGCATCGGCCGACGGGCCAATGAACACCAACCCCGCCGCCACAACCGCATCAACAAAATCCGGGTTCTCTGACAAAAAACCATAGCCAGGATGGATCGCCTGCGCCCCGGTGTCCAACGCCGCCTGAATGATCACATCGCCGCGCAAGTAACTGTCGCCCGGCGCCGAACCGCCAATATGCACCGACCGGTCCGCCATCGCCACGTGCTTGGCTTGCGCATCTGCATCGGAATAGACCGCAACACAAGCCACCCCCATGCCTTGCGCCGTTTCCATCACCCGGCAGGCGATCTCACCCCGGTTGGCAATCAAAATGCGCTCAAACATCCAAACCCGCCTTTTTCACCGCTTTGCGCAAATTGCGCTGCGTGCCCTCATCCGTTGCCACCAACAAACAGCGTAGATCCGAGGATCTTACGGCCGCGACAGCAATGTCAGCTGCCAAATCATGCGGAAACCCATAGGCCCCCGTCGAAATCGCCGGAAACGCAATGCTGCGCACCCCCAATTCTTCCGCAAGACGCAGACAATCACTATAACACTGCGCCAAAACCTCCGGTTCACCCAAATCCCCGCCATGCCAAACCGACCCAACCGTGTGGATCACGTGGCCCGCTGGCAATGCATAGCCTTTTGTGACCTTGGCCTCGCCCGGGGCGCAGCCGCCCAAAGTCCGACACTCGTCCCAAAACGCCTCCCCTGCCGCGGGATGGATCGCCCCATCCACACCGCCGCCGCCCAACAACGACCGGTTTGCCGCGTTCACACTCACATCCCCGTCCAGCGCGGTGATGTCCGACACAACACTCTCAAATCCCACGCGCCGTTCCTTCCTTCATCTTTCCAGGTAAACTCCGGGGGTGTGGGGGCTGGCCCCCACTAAAAGCCGTGTTTGGGGGCTGGCCTCCACTTAAAACCGTGGGTGCAGGCCAACCCCCGGCCACACAATCACATCCGGAACAGGCCAAAGCGCGTCTCCTCGATGGGGGCATTCAACGCCGCCGACAGGCTCAACGACAACACATCCCGGCTCTTGCGGGGATCAATAACGCCGTCGTCCCACAGCCGCGCACTGGCATAAAGCGGATGCGACTGTTCCTCGAACATATCAATCGTGGGCTGTTTGAACGCCGCCTCTTCCTCGGATGACCAGGTGCCACCGCCGCGCTCGATGCCATCGCGTTTGACCGTGGCCAAAACTCCGGCCGCCTGCGCACCCCCCATCACCGAAATCCGCGAGTTCGGCCAGCTCCACAAGAACCGAGGCGAATACGCCCGCCCCGACATGCCGTAGTTGCCCGCCCCGAACGAGCCGCCCACAAGCATGGTGATTTTCGGCACTGCCGTGGTCGCCACCGCCGTCACCATTTTGGCCCCGTGGCGCGCAATGCCTTCGTTTTCGTACTTCCGCCCAACCATGAACCCAGTGATATTTTGCAAAAACACCAGTGGGATACGCCGCTGCGAACAAAGCTCAACAAAATGCGCGCCCTTTTGCGCACTTTCCGAAAACAAAACCCCGTTGTTGGCAATAATCCCGATCGGGCAGCCCTTGAGATGGGCAAACCCGGTCACCAAAGTCTCGCCGAACCGAGGCTTAAACTCATCAAACCGGCTGCCATCGACCAACCGCGCAATCACTTCGCGAATGTCATAAGGCGTGCGCAGATCGCCCGGCACCACGCCAAGGATCTCTTCCGGGTCATAGGCCGGCTCTTCCGGGCTTTGCCAGTCGACCCCGGCAGGCTTGATGCGGTTCAATGTCTCCAAAGCGCGGCGCGCCAGAGCCAGCGCATGGCTGTCATCTTCCGCCAGATCATCGGCCACGCCCGACAGGCGCGTGTGCACATCGCCCCCGCCCAGATCCTCAGCCGACACCACCTCGCCGGTGGCCGCTTTTACCAACGGCGGGCCGGCCAAAAAGATCGTGCCCTGTTCCTTCACAATGATCGTCACATCCGACATCGCCGGAACGTAAGCCCCCCCGGCAGTACACGAGCCCATTACCACCGCGATCTGCGGGATCCCGCGCGCTGACATGTTCGCCTGATTGTAAAAAATCCGCCCAAAATGATCGCGGTCCGGAAACACCTCGTCTTGATTGGGCAAGTTCGCCCCGCCTGAATCCACCAGATAGACACAAGGCAACTGACACTCGGCTGCGATCTCTTGCGCGCGCAAGTGCTTCTTGACTGTCATCGGGTAATACGTGCCGCCCTTAACGGTTGCGTCGTTGCAAATGACCATTACCTCGCGGCCATGCACCCGCCCGACACCGGCAATCACCCCGGCACAGGGCGCAGCGCCATCATACATGCCATGCGCCGCCGTCGCACCCACCTCCAGAAACGGCGAACCTGGGTCCAGCAAATTCGCCACCCGCTCGCGTGGCAACATCTTGCCCCGCGACACATGCCGCTCGCGCGACCGCGCGCCACCACCCAACGCCGCCGCCCCCGCCGCCTCGGAAATCTGCGCCAAAGCCGCCAGATGCGCGTCTCGATTGGCTTTGAAACTGTCAGACCCGGTCAGCGCAGAACTTGCCAATTTCATCGTATTCTCTCCAATTTCAAAGCAGTCTGTTTCCAAATCACGGCTTGATCCAGATGGGTGATTGTGCGAAATACCGGCCACTCAAACACAGGCGATCCAAATGTTTTTCTTCGCAATTTCAAACGGCTGAAACCTAAATCCGTCGCCCTCAAACGGGACGGACGCTGTTTTTCCGCTTTGAATTTACGAAGAAAGGTCCGCGCGCCGCGCGGAAACATCCCATGTACATCCGATTTGAATCGATGGTGCGCGACCGCTGGTCTCGCGCGCATCTCGGCGTGTTCTGCGCCGCTTACGAGCTGCTTTACGAGCGACCTGACCTGGAAGGGCACTGGCAATTTGACGAAATGCACCGGCTTCTGGATTGGTTCAACGCGCACCTGAGACACCCGCGCAATATGATCTATCGCCCAGGGCGCAAAGGCGAAGTCAGCGGCGTGTGCTGGTTTCACCACCGCGCCCGTCGGCATGTGTCGCAAGCGCGTTACATGGCGTGGCTGGTCAGCGATCTGGGAGTACCGATACAAGTGCGCCGCACAACGCAGCCGGGGCGCATTTTGTGGTCGAGCAACCTGCAAATCGTGGCGTCGCCGCACCTGGCCCGGTGACGGCCTCACGGCGCAACCTCGACCTGGCGCAAGCGTGTGCACAGGGTCACGCTGGGATACACAAACACGCCCATCACGATCACAAAAGCGGCGAAGTTGCTCTTTTCCTGGCCCAAAGGCGAGGTGAAGAGCAACATTTCGAACTGAGTAACCAGCGCGAAACCAAGGATGGCGGCGGCAAAGAACACGAATAAACACAGCGCCGCCATCCGCCATTTGCGCGCATCCGACAAACGCAGCGCGATCCCACACCCGACACAAGGCGTGCTTGCCAAGGCGCCAAAAATCGACGCGCGGTGCGGATTGGTGCGCCACAGCTTGCCTGCATGCTGGAATGCGTCGCATCTTGGACAGCGAAAACTACTCAGGATCGAAGACGGCCCCATGCTTTACCCACCCGCCCCAAAGCGGCCCACGACCAAAGCTTGCCGGGCGGTGTGCTCCATCAGACAGGTCAACGTGGCCGGACCGCCGCCAGTGCCGCCGCCCCATTGCACGCGGGCAAAATCACAAGACGCATCGCGAAACGGAATCCAGGCGCGCTGCATCGCGCGCAGCGCGTCCTCAAGGGTTTGCCCCACGGCGCCATACTGCGACTGCTCTTGGTCAAACTGACGGGCGCGGCTCAGGGCGGATTGGTAGTAACTGTTCAACAAGCCATCCCAAAACGTCAACTCCCGGTCCAGACAGCCCGACATTGCCGCCGTGCTTTGCCCGCCCGGGGTCGCCGACATGCAGACGCGCGCGGATTGGCCCGCGCAGCTTTCTTGTTGGCGCGCATCACTTGCCTGGCCCAAACAGCTGCGCGTGGCCTGATCAGAATAGATCAGATCCTGCGCGGCAACCGGATTTGGCGCGGCAAGGACCAGACCTGCGATCAACGCCCAAACCTTCATGCCATCGATGCCATTAGCTCGCGCCCCACCAGCATGCGGCGAATTTCCGAGGTGCCCGCGCCGATCTCCATCAGTTTGGCATCCCGGAAAATCCGCGCCACCGGCGCGTCGTTCAAGAACCCGGCCCCGCCCATCGCCTGCACCGCTTGATGCGCCTGGCTCATCGCGGCCTCGGAGGCATAAAGACAGCAGGCGGCGGCATCCTGGCGGGTTACATCGCCCCGGTCGCAAGCCTTGGCGACCTCGTAAACATAAGCGCGCGCTGAATTCATCGCCGTGTACATATCGGCGATCTTGCCCTGCATCAGCTGGAAGCTTCCGATCGGCTGACCAAACTGTTTACGCTCGGCCAAGTAGGGCATGATTTCATCCATACAGGACGCCATGATGCCAGTGCCGATGCCCGCGAGCACGACGCGTTCGTAATCCAGCCCCGACATCAACACAGCCACACCGCGCCCCTCTTCGCCAAGCACATTTTCGAACGGCACTTCGACGTCCTCAAAAATCAGCTCGGCGGTGTTGGATCCGCGCATGCCCAGCTTGTCAAAATGCGGGCTAGTGGAGAACCCAGTCATTTCCTTTTCGATCAGAAAGGCGGTGATCCCCTTCGAGCCCGCATCCGGATCGGTCTTGGCATAGACCACCAACGTGCTGGCATCGGGCCCATTGGTGATCCAGTATTTGTTGCCGTTCAACCGGTAGTGATCATTGCGTTTTTCCGCGCGCAGAGACATCGAGACCACGTCAGATCCTGCCCCCGCTTCGGACATCGCCAACGCCCCCACATGTTCCCCTGAAACCAGCTTTGGTAGATATTTTTCCCGTTGCTCAGGCGTGCCATTCAGCTTGATCTGGTTCACACACAGGTTGGAATGCGCACCGTAGGACAGCGACACCGAGGCACTGGCCCGCGCCACCTCTTCAACTGCGACGGTGTGGGCCAGATAAGACATACCCGCACCGCCATAAGCTTCATCCACTGTGATGCCCAAGAGGCCAAGGTCCCCCATTTCGCGCCATAGCGGCGCAGGAAAACTGTTGGAACTGTCCACTTCAGCCGCGATTGGGCGTACCCGATCTTGGGACCAACGATGCACCATTTCGCGCAATGCATTGACGTCTTCCCCCAGATCAAACTGCATCGAGGCACTGAACATGGACTTTTCCCCTGTATTTGGGCCATGCTTGGGCCCTAGCTCTGCAATATATGAACAAGCGTTCAATAAACTGATACCAGTCTGCTTAATCTGCGTCAATGATAGGCTGTGCGGACCACAAAGGGGCGCCAAACAAAACATGGTGTGCGCCGAAGGCGCTCAATTTGGTAAGAGTTGCGCCGCCTATGGCGTCGCCGCGTGCGGGGGCTCTGCCCCCGCGCCCCCGGGATATTTACGGCAAGAGGAAAGGTCCGTTTGGGCTCAGCTTTGGAATACGGATCCAACTTCACTGCGCAAGATCCGGGCGATTTGGGCGCAGTCCTGTAGTGAAAATGTCAGCGGCACGCGCATATCAAGCAAACCGGCCAAGATGCGGTCACTTTGCGGCAAGCTTGGACTGGGGGCGTAACGCCAGCTGTCGTAGCGGCTGGTGAAGGCGACAGGTTCAGGCGCGCCGAACCATTTTAGTTCGACGCCTCGTGCAGCACAGCGTACCACCACATCCCGCATTTTGTCTTCGCCCCACTGCAGAAGCAGCACTTGAAAAGAAGACCCAACATAGGTTTCTTCGGGCGCGCGTTCCACAATGGTCAACCCTGGCGTGCCACGCAGACCGGTTTCAAGAGTTTGGTAACGGGCGTTCCAGCGCGCAACCTGGGTGTTCAGGTCACGCAATTGTGGGCGCAGGATTGCGGCGCGCAGGTTGTCCATCCGCCCGGAAATATTGGGGGTGATGTATTTGACTTTGTCGAACGCGTCCGGACCCGGCGCGGCTTTGTGACGGCCATAGAGCATGTAGGAGCCCGACAGCATCACCGCACGCGCCGCCAGATCTTCGTCATCAGTGACCAGAAAACCGCCTTCGCCCGAATTCACATGTTTATAGGTTTGGCACGAATAGCACCCGACCGCGCCGTGGCGCCCGGACGGCACGCCGTTCCAGGCCGCTCCCATCGTGTGCGCGCAGTCTTCGATCACACGCACGTCAGCGTCCTCACAAATCTGCATCAGGCGGTCCATGTCGCAGATGTGCCCGCGCATGTGGCTAAGCAGCAGAACATCGGCCTGATCCGCTTTGGCGGCCAGATCGTCCAGATCAATGGTTAGCGCCTCGGTCACCCCAACAAAGATTGGGCGCGCGCCCACCGCCGCGATTGCACCCGGTACCGGCGCCAGCGTGAAAGCATTGGACAACACCGTATCCCCCGGACCAACCCCGAGCGCACGCAGGGCCGTGGCCATCGCATAGCCACCCGACGCCACCGCCACACAGTACCGCGCGCCCAACAGGTCGGCAAAATCCTGTTCCAACAGCGCCGTCTCATCGACCTCGCCCTCGGCCACATTATAGCGGTGCAGCCGCCCATGTTGCAGCACGGCCATTGCCGCATCGATCCCCTCTTGAGGGATGGGTTCTTGCTGGGTGAAGCTGCCGGTGAAAATATCGCTCATGGGCTGTTTGTGCGGCTGCTTTTGCACCCGGTCAAGCCCTTGCCCGGTGCCGAAACGTCGCAAACAGAACAGAACCGCCCCAATCCGGGCCTACCTTTGCCGAATGGACCCTGTTGATTTTATCCACGCCCTTCGCTGGAGCGACCTGCCCGCCGCGATCCGGCGCCAAAGCGAATTGTGCGTGCTCGACCTGATTGGCGTGGCCGCAGGTGCGCATGATCTGGATTTGTCGCGCATCATCCGCGATCACGCCGCCGACACGTTTGGCGGCAGCCAGGCGCTGATGTTTGACGGACGCGCCGCCAGCCCCGCCGGTGTGGCGTTGGCCGCGGGCATGAGCATTGACGCGTTGGACGGCCATGACGGTTACAATCCGGCCAAGGGGCACATTGGCTGTCCGCTGTTCCCGGCGGCGTTGACGCTGGGCATGCAAGCCGGGGTGAGCGGCGCGGATTTTCTGGCCGCCATTGTGCTCGGCTATGAGTTTGGCGCCCGCGCTGCCGTGGCGCAACATGCCAGCGTGCCCGATTATCACACCTCGGGCAGTTGGGGCGCGGTGACCGCCGCCGCTGCCGGCGCGCGCCTGTTGCAGCTGCCGCCAGATCAAACCCGTCACGCACTGGGGATCGCCGAATATCACGGACCCCGCAGCCAGATGATGCGCTGCATTGACCACCCCACCATGCTGAAAGACGGCGCGGGATGGGGCGCGATGACCGGCGTGTCTGCCACGTTGATGGCGCAAAGAGGCTTCACCGGCGCACCTGCGATCACCGTAGAACAACAATCCGAGCACTGGGGCGGCCTCGGCAGCCGCTGGCTGATTCTCGAGCAATATTTCAAACCCTACCCGGTGTGCCGCTGGGCGCAGGCGCCGATCGAGGGCGTTTTGCAGTTGCGACGCGCGCACAACCTGACCGCCGACATGGTCGATCACATCGAAGTTCACAGCTTTGACGAAGCCGTCGCGCTGGCCACCTCGCGCCCGCAAACCCCTGAAGAAGCGCAATATTCCACGTCTTTTCCTTGCGCCATCGCGCTGCTACATGGCACGATCACGCCTGCTGATCTGTGTGGTGACGCCCTGCACGACCCTGACATCCTGCGTCTGTCCACCGGGCTGGTGATGCGCGCCGACGCTGAATGCAGTGCCAGTTTCCCGGCCGAGCGCCATGCCCGTGTGACGCTGCACCTGAAGGACGGGCGCACCCTGGAAACCGGCACGATGAGCCCGCTTTGGGATCACCGCACGCCGCCAACCGAGGCCGAGCTGCGCGCCAAATACCACGCTCTGGCCGATCCGGTTTTGGGCGAGGCGCACGCCAACGCGATTGAAACCGCGCTGGCCGATCTGGCCGACACCCCGCTTAGCGTGCTGGGGGATCTGCTGTTTCAGCCGATCAATTCGGAAACAATCCTGGGCAAGTCGGCGTAATTGTCCAACAAAGCTTCGGGCTTCAGCGCTGCCATATCGCCGCCCGCTGGTCCAAACGTGACCAGCACCGAAGGCACGCCCGCCGCGCGTGCGGTGTTGCGATCAGTGTCGGTGTCGCCCACCAGCAAACAACGCGCCGGATCGCCACCCGTGCGGCGCGCGGCCTCGAACAAGGGCGCCGGGTCGGGTTTGCGCACGGGCAACGTGTCGGCGCCCACAAGCGACTGAAACGCACCGCGCACGCCCAGGTTTTGCATCAAGGTTTCGGCCAATCCTTCAGGTTTGTTGGTGCAAATGCCCACGCCGTAGCCTGCGGACTTTAGCGCCTCAACCGCTTCGATTGCGCCGTCATACATCACTGTGTGCGTGTCAATCGCGCCGGCATAAGCCTCGAGCAGCACGCTGTAATACCGATCAACCACAGCTTCATCCGGGCGCCCAAGCCGGGCCAGCCCCGCGCGCAACATCGCCCGCCCGCCGCGCAGGGCCACGCCAGAATCGCGCCCGACCTCAAGCACCGCGCCCTCGCCCATATCGATAAAACACGCATTTGCTGCCGCCAGCAAATCGCCCGACGTGTCCGCCAAAGTTCCGTCCAGATCGAAAATCACACTGCGCATGGCTGCCCCCCTTTTGGCCCCGTTTCGGCGTCTTTCCGCCAGACCGTGTTGCAATATGCAACCTTGATTGATGACAGCCCCGCTTGCAGAACTGCCCGATGCGGATAAAACGAGCGGGACAAAAAGACAAAGAGATTCAAAGATGAGCATTGCCCTCGTCATCCTAGCCGCAGGCAAAGGCACCAGGATGAAGTCTGACCTGCCCAAGGTTTTGCACCCGATTGCCCATGTGCCGATGCTGGCGCACACCATGTCGACGGGCGCCGCGCTCGAGCCCGCGCGCACCATTGTTGTGGCCGGTCACGGCGCCGAGGCGGTCAGCAAGGCCGCGCTTGAGGTCAACCCAGACACCACCGTTGTGCTGCAAACCGAACAGTTTGGCACCGCGCACGCGGTGGATATGGCGCGCGACACGCTGGCTGATTTTGACGGCGACGTGATGGTGTTGTTCGGCGACACCCCGTTTTTGCAACCCGACACGCTGGCCCGCATGGTGGCGGCACGCGGCGCCCATGACGTGGTGGTGCTGGGCTTTGAGCCCGCCGACCCGGCCCGCTATGGCCGCTTGGTGATGGATGGCGACATGCTGGAGCGTATCGTCGAATTCAAAGACGCCACCGAGGCCGAGCGCGCCCTGACCTTCTGCAATTCCGGCCTGATGGCGTGCGGACGCGAGATGTTGTTCGATCTGATCGCCCAGATCAGCACCGACAATGCGCAGGGCGAATATTACCTGACCGACGTGATCGCGCTGGCCCGCGCCGCCGGACATTCGGTGACCGCTATCGGGTGCGACGAATCCGAAACGCTGGGCATCAACTCGCGCGCCGATCTCGCCCATGCCGACGCGGTGTTCCAAACCCGCGCCCGCGCCGCTCTGCTGGACTCTGGCGTCACCCTGATGGCCCCTGACACCGTGTATTTGGCGCAAGATACCCATATCGGCCCCGACACCGTGATCGAGCCCAATGTGGTGTTTGGCCCCGGCGTCACGGTGGAAAATGGCGCCACGATCCGCGCTTTTTCGCATCTTGAGGGTTGCCATGTCAGCCGCGGCGCCATCATCGGCCCCTACGCGCGCCTGCGTCCCGGCGC
>JBGCDD010000050.1:0-5740 GCA_045105075.1 Sedimentitalea sp.
GGGCCTGAATTCAATCACCCGCGAGGTGTTGTCAAATGCCGCCAACGCGGTGGCGGGCATGGCCAAAGCGCGCCAGAATGTGCCCCCGTCCGAGGACAAACCCGCCATCGGGCTCAGCATGTTTGGCGTCACAACACCTGCGGTGCAGCAGGTCATCGCAGAATTGGACACCGACTATGATTGTCTGGTGTTTCACGCCACCGGCACCGGCGGGCGGGCGATGGAGAAACTGCTGGCCTCGGGCATGCTGGAGGCGGTGGTTGACCTGACCACGACCGAGCTGTGCGATATGGTTGCCGGGGGTGTTTTTGCCGCGGATCAGAGCCGCTTTGATGCGATGATCGCCGATGGCAGACCCTATATCGGGGCTTGTGGTGCGCTGGATATGGTGAATTTCAACGCCCCCGACACCGTGCCGGAGCACTATCGCGGACGGCTGTTTTACGAACACAACCCGCAGATCACCCTGATGCGCACCACGCCTGAGGAAAACGCCGAAATCGGCCAGTTCATCGGCGAAAAGCTGAATCAGATGAACGGTGTGGTGCGGTTTTTCCTGCCCGAAGGCGGCGTGTCGGCGCTGGATGCGCCCGGTCAGCCGTTCTGGGATCCGGCCGCCAATGCCGCGCTGTTCAAAGCGCTGGAAGACACGGTGCGCCCGACCGCCAACCGCCAGCTTGTGCGCACCCCGCACAACATCAACGACCCCGAATTTGCCCAGCTTGTGGTCAAGACCTTTCGGTCGTTCCACGCCCGCCCCTCACAGCCCGCCAGGAGAGCCTAACCCATGTTTGACCGTGACACCTTGATGAAGAAATTCCGCGCCATGCGTGATTTGGGCGAGCCGATCATCGGCGGCGGCGCGGGCACCGGGCTGTCGGCCAAATGCGAAGAGGCCGGCGGCATTGATCTGATCGTGATCTACAATTCGGGCCGTTACCGGATGGCCGGGCGCGGATCACTGGCGGGGCTGATGCCTTACGGTGATGCCAATGCGGTGGTGATGGACATGGCGGGCGAAGTGCTGCCAGTTGTCTCTAACACGCCGGTTTTGGCCGGTGTTTGCGCCTCTGATCCGTTCCGGTTGATGGACAAATTTCTGGATCAGGTCAAAGATGCCGGGTTTTCGGGGGTGCAGAATTTCCCCACGGTTGGGCTGATTGACGGGAATTTCCGGGCCAATCTGGAAGAAACCGGCATGTCCTATCAGCTTGAGGTTGATATGATTGCGGCGGCACACAAAAAGGGGCTGCTGACCACGCCCTATGTGTTTTGCGAGGCCGATGCAGCGGCAATGGCGCAGGCGGGCGCCGATATCATCGTGGTGCATCTGGGTCTGACCACCGGTGGCTCGATCGGGGCGGAAACCGGATGCACGTTGGAACAGGCCCCGGCGCTGACCGATGCTTGGGCCAAGGCGGCGCTGGATGTGAACCCCGACGCCATCGTGCTGGTGCATGGTGGCCCGGTCGCCATGCCCGAGGACGCCGAATATGTCCTGAAAAACACCAAACACTGTCACGGGTTCTATGGCGCGTCCTCGATGGAGCGGTTGCCAACCGAGATTGCCCTGACCGCGCAGACCAGGAAATTCAAGGAAATCAGCCGCTAAAGGCTGAGGGGAGAACGCGATATGACCGGTGAGTTGATTGGACAATTGATCCTGTGGCTGATTATGGCCGTGATCGTCATTTTCATCCTCTATTGGGTGATGAACTGGCTCTATCGCCGCTCGACCAAGGAAATCGCCTTTGTGCGCACTGGCCTGTTTGGCGAAAAAGTGGTGATCGACAGCGGCGCGTTTGTCTGGCCGATTGTGCACGACATCACCCCGGTCAACATGAATTCGATGGACCTGCATGTGGTGCGCGAAAAGGGCGAGGCGCTGATCACCAAGGACCGCATGCGCATCGATGTCGAGGCGTCGTTTTATGTGCGGGTCGCGCAGACCAAACAGGCGGTGACGCTGGCCGCCTCGACGCTGGGGCGACGCACATTGGAACCCGAACGCATCCACCAATTGCTGAACGGCAAGTTCATTTCGGCGCTGCGCACTGTGGCGGCGGAAATGAGCATGGAGGATCTGCACGAAAAGCGCGGCGACTATGTGAACCGGGTGATTGCGACCGCGCAGGAGGGGCTGGACAAGAACGGGCTTGAGCTGGAAAGCGTCGCCATTCTGGACATCGACCAGACCGAGATCGAATATTTTAACCCGTCCAATCGATTTGATGCCGAGGGTCTGACATCGGTGATCGAGGCCATCGAGGGGCGGCGCAAAATCCGCAATGACATTGAGCAGGACACCATGCTCAAGATCCGCACCCGCAATCTGGAGGCGGAAAAGGAAAGTCTCGACATCGAGCGCGAAAGCGAAAGCGCGCGGCTGGAACAAGAGCGCGAGATCGAATTCAGCCGTGCTCAGCAGCGCACCGATCTGGCCCGCGAACGCGCCGAGCGCGAGAAAGAAGCGGAACAGGCCACGTTGCTGAGCCGTGAGGCCATCGAGACCGCGCGCATCACCAATGAAGAGCAGATCGCGCAGGCACGCATCGCCTCGGAAAAGACCATCCGCACCCAGGAAATTGAGCGCCAACAGGTGATTGATGCCGCCGAGATTTCGACCCGCGAGACGATCGAAAAGGCCCGGATCAGCCAGGAAAAGACCCTGACAGAGACCCGGATCAAATCGACCAAGGACACCGAAGCCGCTGACATTGCCGCCAAAGAGGTGATCGAAAAAGCCCGGATCGAGCAGGACCGGAACTTGACACAAGCGCGCATTTCCAAAGATCTGGACACGCAGAACCAAGAAATTGAGCGCAAGCGCACAGTGGATGCAGCCCAGATTGCCGCCAAGGAGGTGATCGAAAAGGCGCAGATCGCGCAGGAAAATCAGATCACCGAGGCGCGGATTGGGCTGGAGCGGATCACCCGCGAACGTGAAATTGCGCGCAATCTGGCCGTGGAAGAGGCCGAGATCGCCGCGCGCGAAGCCGCCGACAAGTTGCGCATCGCTCAGGAACGCACCGTCAGCGCCGAGCGGATCAGTTCGGATCAGGCCACCAAAGAGCTGGAGATCGAGCGGCGCGAAGCGTTGGATGCCGCTCAGATCGCCGCGGATCAGGCGATTGAAGCGGCTCGGATTGCGCGTGAAAAGACCATCGCCGCCGAGCGGATCGCGTCGGAAGCGGAAACCCGCAAGCGCGAGATCGCCTCGACCGAAGAGGTGGAAAAAGAGCGGATCGCCCAGGAAGAGCGTCTGCGAGGGCGTGAAATTGCCCGCAACGAAGCCTTGGATCAGGCCGAGATCACCGCGCGCGAGGCGGTTGATAAATCCCGCATTGCCACCGAAGCACGCACCGCCGTTGAGCGCATTGAGAGCGAGGAGAAAACCAAGGAACGTGATTTGGCCCGCGAACAGGCCGTGGCCTTTGCCGACACTGCCAAAAAGGAAGCGGTCGAGGCCAAGCGTATTGCCAAGGAAAAGAAACTGGCCGCCGAACGCATCGCCTATGAACAGGACATGCGCGAGCGTGAAATTGCCCGCAACAGGGCCGTGGACGTGGCCAATGTGGCCGCGCAGCAGGTCGTGAAAGCCGCCAAGATCGCCGAAGATCAGCAGACCCGCTCGGCCGAAATTGCGCGTGACACGGATTTGCGCGGGCGTGAGATCGAAAAGCAAGAGGCCATCGAGGCCGCCGAGATAGCATCGCGCCGCACCGTTGATCAACGTCGTATCGAAACGGAGGCGGAAACCAGCGCCGAAAAGATCGCGCGCGATGAAAAGATCCGCAACCTTGAGATCACGCGCAACCGCGCGCTGGATGCGGCGCAAATTGCAGCGGACGAGGCGATTGAAGCCGCAAAAGTGTCTAAATCCAAAACTGTGGACGCCGAGAAAATCAAGGCAGAGCAGGAGCTTGACGCCAAGAAACTGGAACGCAAGAAGGTGATCGAGCAGCTTGAGATTGCCCGCGTTCAGGTGCTGCGCGAGGCCGAGATCGCGTCGCGTGAGGAAGTGGAACGCGCGCAGATCGCCTCGGAACGGGGGTTGGACGACGCGCGCATCGGGCATCAGACCGAACGGCGCAAGCTGGAGATCACCCGCGAACAGGTGGTCGAAGAAGCCAGCATGGAAAAGGCGATTGTGCTTTATCAAAAGTCGCTGGATGAAAGCGCCGCAGCGGTCGAGGCCGAAAACGCCCGTGCGCGCGCGGTTGAAGCCGCCGAGAAAGCCACAACCGTGGGCGAGGCCGAAATCGCCAACCGCGCCAAAACCGTGGGTGTGACCGCCGCCGAATTGGAGGCCGAACGCAAACGCATCGCCGCAGAAGCCGAGAAGATCCGCGCCGCCGTGGAGGCCGAAGCCGCCAAGCTGATCAACGAAGCCGAAAACGTGCTGACCGACGAAGCCCGCCACAGCCTGTTCAAGCGCAAGATGCTGGAACATGTCGAAGGGATCGTCACCGCCAGCGCCAAGCCGTTGGAAAAGATCAACGATATCAAGATTATGCAACTGGGTGGATCGGGCGCACAAGGGCTCGACTGGGCGCAGAATGGCGGCGGCAGTTCCGGTGGCGGAGGCGGCGGTGGCAGCCCCACCGACGAGGTCATGAACTCGGCCCTGCGCTACCGCGTGCAGGCGCCAATGGTCGACAGTCTGCTGAGCGATATCGGGCTGGACGGCAGCAACATCGCCAAATCCGACATCTTTCGCAATGCCTCGGACATGACGCGCGCGACCTCGGAAATTGCTCGCGCCAAAGCGTCAAATGACAAGAAGGACAGCAAATAATGGCGCGGGTTTTTGTGTCATCGGTGATCAATGCCGAGGCCAGCGCGGTCTGGGACCGGGTGCGTGATTTCAACGGCATGCCCAAGTGGCATCCGCGCATCCGCGACAGCCGGATTGAGGATGCTCTGCCCAGTGACAAGATCGGGGCGATCCGCAATTTCCATCTGCAAAGCGGCGATATGATCCGCGAACAGCTGGTTGGGATGTCGGATTACGACCTGTTTTACAGCTATACGATGCTGGAGGGGCCGATGCCCTTGTGGGATTACATGGCGACGCTGCGCCTGACGCCGGTGACCGATGGCGCGCGCTGTTTTGCCGAGTGGTCGGCCGAATTTGACTGCGAGCCCAAGGACGCGACTGACCTGCAAAACGGCATTGCCACGAACGTGTTTCAGGGCGGTTTTGATGCGCTCAAACGGCACTTCGGGGGCTAGGGCATGGTCAAGGTTTTGCGCAGCACCATCCTGTCCGCCCCGGTCGAGGCCGTGTGGGACATGTTGCGCGATTTCAACGGGCACGACCAATGGCACCCGGCCATCGCCACCAGCCAGATCGAGCGCGGTTTGCCCTCGGACAAGGTCGGTTGCGTGCGCAAATTCAAGCTGGGTGATGGGTCAGAGCTGCGTGAAAAGTTGCTGGCGTTGTCGGATGCGGACCTGGCCTATTCCTATTGTCTGCTGGAAACGCCGATCCCGCTTTTTAACTATGTCAGCCATGTGCGGCTGATCCCGGTGACCGATGTGGATCACACCTATTGGCAGTGGGAAGGTCATTTTGACACCCCCGCCGATCAGCGTGACGCGATGATTTCCATAGTGGGAACAGACATTTACGAGGCAGGGTTCGGCGCGATCCGCTCTGCCATGGGACTGGAGAGCTAGCGATGGTCGCCGTTGACACCTATCAAACACTGAGTGAGGCCGCCGGCGCGATGTCTGA
>JBGCDD010000051.1:0-3267 GCA_045105075.1 Sedimentitalea sp.
AGCCAGCCCAGCTGCACCGCAAAGATCACAATCATCAGCGGACCGGTGAAAAACGGCGGGATCGAAAAACCGACCATCGAGATGAACGTGCCGGCCTGATCAAAGGCCGAATACTGACGATAGGCGGAATAGATGCCGATCGGGATGGCGATGACAATGCCCACCAGATAGGCGGTACCGACCACCCAGAGCGTCTGGGGAATGCGCTGCACCACAATATCCATGACCGGCGAACGGGTCTGCCAGCTGATCACGCGCAGATCACCAGCGGAGAAACTGGTGCCGAAAAAATAGTCAAACAGCACCTTGGGTTCGATCCAGAAGAACTGAACCAGCCATTTCCAGTATCGAATGTACATCGGCTCGCCCAGACCCAGCGCCTCGCGCATGCGCTGTTTGACTTCGTCAGGCACCGTCAGCGGCACCTGGGCCATCGGATCTCCGGGCGCCAATTCGAGCAGTAAAAAGATGATAAGACTGATAAACAAAAGCGTCGGAACGGAAAGGACCAACCGTCGGATGGTGAAACTCAGCATCGCTACGCCTTTGCAATTCGGTCTGTCGGGGGATCAAAGAAGTGACCCGCCCCGAAGCAAAAGCCCGGGGCAGGTCGGGTAAAGCTTAGGAGCCTTGCTTACGGTGCCAATCGGCCACGTTCCACAACTCGCTGTCCCAAACGTTCAGGACCACGCCACCCAGGCTGTTGGCATGGGCCGACAGACGGCCACGGTGCACCAGAGGGATCAACGTGCCGGCTTCGATCAGCATGTCGTTGAGCTTGCGGGCCATCGCCGCACGCTCGTCCAGGCCGGCTGTTTTGGTCAGCTCGGCATGCAGCGCATCATAGGCCGGATCACAGAAACGGCTGATGTTTTCACCCTGCCACTGGCTGGCGGGGCTTGGCGCTTTGTTGCACAAGTAGTTGCCCAGATAGCTTTGTGGGTCGGTGCCGCTGAAGGTGTTGGCGTACATTTCCACATCGGCATAGAACTTCTGGAACGTGTCGGGCGAACCGGGGTCGCCACCAAAGAACACCGACGCGTTGATGTTGCGCAATTCGGTTTCAATGCCGATCTCGCTCCACCACTGCTTGATCAGGGCTTGGAAATCCTGACGCACAGCGTTGGTCGAGGTCTGGTAGACATAGCTCATGCGCACGCCGTCTTTGGCACGCACACCGTCCGAGCCGCGGGCCCAGCCGGCATCATCCAGCATTTTGTTGGCCGCTGCGATGTCTTGCGTCGAGCAATCAAACGTGTCCGAGTTGATCGCCGCAGGCGCGGGCAGCAGGTTGCACGTGACTTTGCCAGCCTGGCCATAGCCAACTTCCACCAGCAACGGGCGGTCAATCGCCAGGCTCATCGCCTTGCGCACGGCCGGATCCGACAGGCTGGGGTGGGGGCGCACAACGGCGCGCTCATCCGGGCCAAGTGCCGGATCTGGATTGGTGTTGTTGACCATGATCCGCTCGACCAGCGGGCCAAAGCCTGCCACCGGCGTGCCTTTGCCGCCTTCCTGCATGCGGGCAATCACGTCGGGTGCCAGCTGAAGGTTCCAAGCATAGTCAAATTCGCCGGTTTCCATAACCGCACGACCCGCAGACGTGGCATCGCCGCCGCCTTTGAAAGTCAGCGTGGCAAAGGCCGGTTTGGCCGGATCACGGTAGTTTTGGTTGGCCGACATCTGAATGACGTCATTGGGGCGGAATTCATCAACCACAAACGGGCCAGTGCCGATCGGGCCAAAATTGGCATCTGTGCATTCGGGCGCCTTGGCTCCCATGCAATCGGCAAACTGCTTGGCCTGCAGGATCGGGCTCTCGACGCCCACAAACGGTCCGTAGGGGAACGGTGTCGGTCCGCCGAAATTCACGGTGACAGTCAGATCATCGGGGGTTTCGATCGACGTGACGCCCTCGAATTTGGTCAGCTGCGCACAGCCGCCATTTTCGTCCATGCAATAATCCGCAGTGAATTTCACATCCGCCGAGGTGAACGGCGATCCATCGGACCACAACAGGCCCGGTGTGATTTTCCAGGTGATAGATGTCAGATCCGCGCTGACGCCGCCATTGGCAACGGTGGGCACTTCGGTGGCCAACCATGGCACCAGGGCGCCGTTTTCGTCATAGCGCGCCAGCGGTTCCAGAATCAGGCTGGAGCTTTCGGTGTCTTTGGTGCCGCCTGACAGAAACGGGTTCAAGATCGATGGCGCCTGCCAATAAATGATACTGACATTGCCGTCCGAGCCGCGTTCGGCAAAGGCATTGCCTGCCATAGCCGTACACGCGATCGCACCCAGCAATAGGGATTTGAGTTTCATCTTTCACTCCTTGTTGAGACCAAAGTCGCCTCGTTTGTTCCGCTTGCGTTGCGGTTTTTCCATGTCGAAGATCGGGGGGACACCCGGTTGCACAGTGTCAGCTGCACGGTTCACGCCGCGCACAGTCAAGCCCCCAAGACCACGACGCGACCATCGAAGCAGAGTTTCAGAAAATTGCAAGCCTTGGCGGCGCGAAAACAGGGCACAGGGTTTGACATGTCTGCCCACAGCGCCTTAGCCTTGAGCAGCTTAGCGCATGGGGGCAAGTTTGCTGGATCATCCAATTGCTCAGATCACGAATCTGAGGGTCGAATTTCAGACCAAAGACGGACCGGTTTTGGGCGTCGAAAACGTTTCATTCGAAGTCAAATCAGGTGAAACTGTTTGTATCGTTGGAGAATCCGGCTCGGGTAAATCCGTGTCGTCGCTGTCGCTGATGCGGCTGGTGGAATTCGGCGGTGGCAAGATCGCGGGTGGAAAGCTGCTGTTTGACCGGCGCGGCGGGTCCGAAATTGATCTGGCCAACACCGACAAGGACACCATGCGCGGGATCCGTGGCAACGAGATCGGGATGATCTTTCAAGAGCCGATGACCGCGCTTAATCCGGTGTTCACTGTGGGGCGCCAACTGACGGAAGGGCTGCGCGTGCACAAGGCAATGTCGCGCAGTGCCGCCGAGGCCCGCGCGCTGGAATTGTTGCGCGAAGTGCGGATCCCCGAACCCGAACGCCGCCTGGCGCAATATCCGCATGAATTGTCCGGCGGGATGCGCCAGCGTGTGGTGATTGCTATGGCGATGGCCTGCGAGCCGCGTCTGCTGATCGCGGACGAGCCGACAACCGCGCTGGATGTGACCATTCAGGCGGAAATTCTGGCACTCATGGACCGTCTGAAACGCGAAACCGGCACGGCTGTGATGTTCATCACCCATGACATGGCGGTGGT
>JBGCDD010000052.1:0-4465 GCA_045105075.1 Sedimentitalea sp.
TGGGGCGGTGTGATGCAGATTTCGGTGGGCGCGCTGTTTCTGGCCGGTGCGATTCCGGGGCTGATGATCGGCTTTGCGCTGATGGCGACGGTCTACGGCTATGCCAAGGTTTACTCCTATCCGATCATCGGCAAACCGACGCTATGTGATCTTTGGACGGCGTTCAAAGGCGCCATTCTGGCCCTGCTGACGCCGATTTTCGTGGTCGGAGGCATCATCGGTGGCATCGTGACGCCAACAGAAAGTGCCATCATCGCGGCGGGCTATTCGTTGATCCTGGGTTTGTTTGTTTATCGCACCGTATCTTTGCGCGATCTGGGCACCATCTTTTATGACACCGGGCGGTTCGCGTCGATCTCGCTGTTTGCGATTGGCAGTGCTTCGGCCTTTGGCTGGCTGCTGGCGTTTTACAACGTGCCGCGCCTGATCGTGGATCTGATGACCAGCTTGCAATTTGGCGCTTTTGGCACTGCGATCATCATCGCCGGACTGTTCCTGCTGTTTGGTTTGTTCATCGATGCGATCCCGACCATTATCATCCTGGGCACCGTGCTGATGCCAGTGGCGGCAGCGGCCGATATTCACCCGGTGGTGTTTGCCATAATCGGGATTATTTCGCTGGCGTTTGGGTTGGTGACACCGCCCTATGGGCTCTGTTTGCTGATCTCGGCGGCGATTGGCGGGATGAATGTGGTGCAGGTGATGCGCGATGTGGTGATCATTCTGCTGCCGATGTTGCTGATCCTGCTGTTGGTCATCTTGCTGCCGGAATTGGCGCTGTGGTTGCCCAAACTCGTGATGCCGGGTTCGTTCAAATGAGACGTGTTCATTGAGCTAGGCCATGGAGGTGTGACACAAGACAGATGACATTCACGAAGCAGGCACAACCCGCATGAGCATGGCCGAAAATCCCCCCCCGACACGGGCCCGGCGCGACAGAACACTGTCGGACAATGTGTACGAAAACATCCTGCAAATGATCATGCAGGGCGAAATCGCGGTTGGAGAAAAGCTGCCCACCGAACATGGGCTATGTGATCGACTGCAGGTGTCGCGCCCGGTGCTGCGTCAGGCACTCAAGCAATTGCGCGAAGACGGCGTGATCGTGTCGCGTCAGGGCTCGGGTTCGTTTGTGCAGCGCCGACCCGACAGCGCTGTGTTGGAATTTGCGCCGGTCGGGTCGATCGCAGACATTCAGCGCACCTTTGAATTTCGCGCAGCGATTGAGGGCGAAGCGGCGTTTCTGGCCGCTCTGCGCCGCACCGACGATGATATTGCCCTGCTCAAACGGTCACTTGACGAGCTTGACCGCTGTGTGATGGCCGGGGAACTCGGCGTGAACGCCGACGAGGATTTCCACGTCGCGGTGTGCGGTGCGGCGGACAATCAGTACTTTTTGCGCGCGCGCACCTCGATGAAATCCAACATCCTGACGGGCATGAATCTGACGCGCAATCTGTCTCTGACCAAACCACAAGAGCGTCTCGAACTGGTGCAACAAGAACATTTCGCGATCTTCGGTGCCATCGTTGATCAAAACTGTGATGTTGCGCGGATTGCCATGCGCGGCCACATTGAAAATGCGCGCAACCGGGTGTTTGAAGGGACGGACGGCTGATTTGTAAAGTTGTTATTTAATTTGTAATTATTTGTATTGAGGCGGGTCGCGATCTTGGGTACCTTGTCGGCAACGGGCTTGGGCAATGCCCCATCCTTGACACCGCAACCCAACAGGAGCCACCCCATGACCATGACCAACAAAACCGCAATTGTGACAGGCGGCGGACGTGATATTGGCCGGGCCTGCGCCCTCGAGCTGGCCGCGCAAGGCGCCTATGTGGCGATCAACTACCATTCCAGCGGCGATGGCGCCGACAGCGCCGTGGCAGAAATCACCGCCGCGGGCGGACGTGCGTTTGCCCTGCGCGGTGACCTCACCAAAGAAACAGATGTGGCCGCGTTGATCGAAAAAACAGTCTCTGAATATGGCGGAGTCGACACGTTGGTGCATGTCACGGGCGGTTTGTTGGCGCGGGTGCCAACGCCTGAAATGACCGTCGCATTCTGGTCGCAGGTGATGGACGTAAACCTGACCTCGCTGATGTTGATGGTGCGCGGTTGTCTGCCCCACATGGGCGAAAGCGGCTCGATCGTCACGTTTGCCTCGCAAGCCGGGCGCGATGGCGGCGGTCCGGGTGCCACAGCCTATGCGGCGGCCAAGGGCGCGGTGATGACCTATACCCGAGGTTTGGCCAAGGAACTGGGCCCCAACATTCGCGTCAACGCGCTGTGCCCCGGCATGATCGACACCGATTTTCACAACACCTTCACCAAGCCCGAAGTGCGCAGCCACGTCGCCAATGTTTCGCCGGTCAAACGCGAGGGCACCTCGGAAGAAGTCGCCAAGCTGGTTGCTTTTCTGGCCTCGGATCATGCCGGATTTATCACCGGTGCCAATGTCGATATCAACGGTGGCATGGTGTTTTCCTAAGCAACTATTGACGCAGCGCCGGGCGGCTTTCACAGTTGGGCGTCACCCAGCAGGAGCGCTCCGCCATGCCCGACCTATCGCAGGACCAGATCGACCAAATCACCAGCGCCGTTGACGCGGGGTTCAATGACCAGCTTGATTTTCTGGCTGATTTCGTACGCATACCCAGCCTGCGGTTTCAGGAAGGCCCGGCGCAGGATTTCATCGCCAGCGCCCTGCGCGCGCGCGGGTACAAAGTTGATGACTGGGCGATTGATCTGGACGATCTGGCCCACTTGCCCGGTTTCGGCGAAATCCACGGCGATTTCTCGCGGGCGCGCTCCGTCGTGGGCAGCCATCATCCCACCGAAGTCAAAGGCAAATCGCTGATCCTGCAGGGCCATCTCGATGTGGTGCCACCGGGCCCGGCCGACATGTGGACCCATCCGCCCTTTGATCCGGTGATCACTGACGGGTGGATGAACGGGCGTGGCGCCGGGGATATGAAGGCCGGCACAGTCGCCGCGATCTTTGCTCTGGATGCTTTGGCGCGTGCTGGTTTTGAACCTGGCGCACCCGTGCATCTGCAATCGGTCATCGAAGAGGAAAGCACCGGATTGGGCGCGCTTTCGACCCTGCAAAGGGGGTATCGCGCCGATGTGGCTGTGCTGCCTGAACCCTCCGGCTTTGCCATCAACCGCGCTCAGATCGGCGCGCTTTGGTTCCAATTGCGTCTGCGCGGGCGGCCGGTTCATGTGGCTGTGGCGGGTGATGGATCGAACGCGATTTTGGCCAGTTATGATATGATTGCAGCCTTGCAAAAGCTCGAGGCTGACTGGAATGCGCGCGCCGCTGATGATCCGGTGTACCACGACGTGACGCACCCGCTGAACCTGAACATCGGCAAGATCCAGGGCGGCGATTGGGCGTCAAGCGTGCCAGCCTGGTGCGACGTCGATTGCCGCATGGGCGTGTTGCCGGGCCAGGATCTGGCCGCTGCCAAAGCCGAAATCGAAGCCTGCGTCGCCGAGGCCGCGCGCGATCACCCGTTCCTGTCCAACACCCCGCCCGAGGTGGTTTGGAACGGGTTTCAAGCCGAAGGTTACGTGCTGGACAACAGCGCCGATCCGGCGTTGCAAGTGATGCAACAGGCCTATTCCCAAGTCTTTGGCCCCGATCAGCACTTGCGCGAAAACAAGATGACCGCGCTGACGGACACGCGGTTTTACGGTCTCTATTACGACATTCCGGCGTTTTGCATCGGGCCCAAGGCCGAAAACATCCACGGCTTTGACGAACGCGTGAACCTGCAATCCGTGCGCGACGTGACGGTGGTGTTGGCCCTGTTCATTGCCCATTGGTGCGGGCTTAATCCGCGGGCACCAAAGTGATGGTTTCCACCGTGGCCGCGTCGACAGCGTCGTCGGAATAAAGCATCGGCACATATTTGCCCCGTGCCCAAAGTGGCGCCAGATCACTGTGATGGCGGCTGTCGGGCAGACCAGATTGACCGGGCGCGTTGATCCAGACGCTGTTGTCCCACGCGCCCACATCCACGACCATCCGCACCGAAGCTCCGACCCGCACGCGGTAATCCGCAGCGTCGTAATGCGCCAACATCAGCGATGTGCTGGACCCACCTTTGTCAAACGGGCCGACATTCAAATTCGGCTGGACCGCGCCAAGCGGATGGGAAAACCAGCCCTTGTGCAGCGCGCCCCAGGCCCAGGTCTGTGGATCATTGCCAAAGCGCGCACAAGCATCATCCCAGGCCGAGGTCAGGGTTGTGGCCAAGACTGCGTCCTGATCTTCTAGCCCTGCTTTTTGGCTGAGACCGGGGTGCAACCCTTCCAGCAGGCGCACGACGCTCACGATATCACCCGGCACCAGCATCGCGCGCAGCGTTTCATCTGGTGCAACGCGCGCCAGCAAAGCAGGGCGCAGGTGACTGGACAACCAGATTTCAAACAACAGCGCACCGGCAGAATTGGCCTC
>JBGCDD010000053.1:0-25431 GCA_045105075.1 Sedimentitalea sp.
ACCTGGCCGTTTTGAATGACAAATTCGACCTGCATCTCTTCGCGCAGCTTCTGGCGCATCAGGGCGGCGTGGGACTTGAGCGCTGCGAATGCCTCGGGTGCGAGATCTTCCAGCGAGGTGCCACGCGGGTCTTGTTCCAGAAACATCGCCTTGGCCCCTGCCCCAAGCGCGTCACGCCCCTGACTTTGGCTCAGGTATCGCCCGGTGATCTGGGGCTGTCCGGTGGTGGTGTTAACCAGTTGCAACACGCCCGAGCCACATTCATCCTGCCCGACACCGGGGATCATTTCCTGCACCACGAGACCCAAACCAGCATCCGCTGGTGCGCCTTTGGCCTGACGCAGCAGACGCGCCGAGGTCCCTTCCCAGGCGCGGGCCATTGAGCGCATGACACCGGCCAATTGTTCCGCCAGATCCTGTGGAAATGGTTCTTCCGTTTCGCTTTCGTAGGCGGCGAGTGTTTGCGCAAGACCCGCCGGCCCCTCATCCGTGACCGCATCAAAGGCATCGGCATCAAGACGCGCCACATGTACCCCATACGCCTGAACGAACCGCAAATAGAGCTTTGCCGCTCCGGATTCTCCCAATCGTGACTTAAGCGATTGAAAACGCGCGTCATTCATCCCAATGTTCAATACGGCGCCCGGACCACCCCAATCAGGAACTTCCGATGAGGGACGCACACACAACAACACCTCAGGGTCAAATTCGCCCAAAATCGCCGGAATGTCGGGCAGATGTTCATTGGCAATCCGCTGCACAGCCTCAAACGACAGCGCGACGGTCCGCGGCACTGGCAAGTCAAGGCGCACCAAACGTTGCAGGCATTTCGCCCGGCCGCCATGAGTCGCTGCTGTCACTGGCGCCAAGCGCGTGATCAATGTGGTATGCGGGTTGTTCTGCACTGCGCCACCTATCCTTTGGCGCGCAGCATAGGCTGCCTCTGGCCCCGCGCAAGAGGATCCGCGCGCGCCGGTTCAGCCATCAATTTGCGTCAAATCCGCAACACCCGCGCCAACCTGGCGGATCTGGCTGAGCAAGTTCAACCGGTTGCGCCGCACAGTGGCATTGTCATCATTGATCTGAACCTCTTCGAAAAACGCATCGATCGGGGCGCGCAAATCCGCAAGCGCCGCCATCGCGGCCGGAAAATCCTGTGCTTCAAGCGCGGGTGTGATCTGCAGTTTGGCCTGCTCCAGCGCATCAAACAGCGCCTTTTCGCTGTCGGCCTGCGCGAATTTCACATCGGCCCCATAGGAATACTCGACGCCGTCCTTTTGCTCGGCCTGGGTCAGAATATTGTTGGCGCGCTTGAACCCCTGGATCAGGTTTTCGCCGTCTTCTGTGGCAACCACATCATTCAAGGCCTGCGCGCGCGCGACAAGTTGGGTCAGATCGTCGTTGCCGTCCATCGCAATGCAGGCATCAATAATGTCATGGCGCAAACCCTGGTCGCGCAGGTAAACCTTCAGGCGGTCGTGAAAGAACGTCAGCAAACTGTCAATTTGCGCCGCGTCACCGGTGATCGGATCAAGGATACTGTCGGTGGCTTGCTGGATGCGTTCTTCATCCGGGATCGCCGACGACTGTTCCTCCAGCATGCGCAAACTGGCTTCGTCAACGCTGAAAACACGGGCATAACTGGCGCGTAAGCTAGAAGCCTCAGCGCTTTTGGCAGCATCCCGGCGCAGCACGTGGGGAAAGAATTCGCCAATAATAACAGGGCGCAAAGCCAGACGCAGGTCGTTTTCCAAAATCAATCGGATCACACCCAAGGCTGCGCGACGCAGCGCAAACGGGTCTTTGGAGCCTGTCGGCTTTTCGTTTATCGCCCAAAACCCGGTCAACTTGTCGAGTTTTTCGCCCAACGCCACCGCCACCGACACCGGCGCAGTGGGCACTTGGTCGGTCGGACCAAGGGGGGCATAGTGGTCAGGCGCCGCATTTGCGACCTCCGCGCTGTAACCAGCGCGTTCAAGGTAATAACGCCCCATAAGCCCTTGTAATTCAGGAAATTCGAACACCATTTCCGATGTCAGATCGACTTTGGCCAAGCGCGCGGCAGTCTCTGTTGTATCCGGGTCGGCACCTGTCACCGGCGCCAACCTGCGCGCCAATTCCGCCATACGGTCAATGCGCTCGGCCTCATTGCCCAATTTGCTATGAAACGTCACGTTTTCAAGAGCTTGTTGCCAGACATTAATGTCGGTCTGCGTGGTGCGCAGATCGTTTTCCCAAAAGAATTTCGCATCTGCCAGACGTGCGGCCAGCACCTTTTGATTGCCTGAAAGAATGGTTGCGCCTTGATCAACAGTGTCCCGGTTGGCCACGGTGATGAACCGCTCGATCTGACCAGAATTGGGGTTGCGCACCGACAGGAATTTTTGATGTTCGCGCATCGATGTTTGCAGCACTTCGACCGGTAGGTCCATGAAATCAGGGCCAATTTCTCCCATCAACACAACCGGCCATTCGACCAGACCAGACAATTCGCGCAGCAATCCGGGATCTTCAACAACCTCAAGCCCGGCGGCAAAGGCTTGCGTGGTGGCATCAGCCCAAATGTGATCTGCGCGCTCCTGGGGCGACAGAACCACAAAAGCCTGCTTTAACTTTGCCTCGTAGTCATCGAAATTGGCGACAGAAAATTGACTTGGCGCCATGAAACGGTGGCCTTGGGTTTTGTCACTGGTCGCGATGCCATCCAGTTCGAAAGGAACTATTCTGGCCCCCGTTTCGTCGCTGAGCAAGCACAGGATTGAGTGCAAAGGACGCACCCAGCGCAGGCTGCCAGTGCCCCATCGCATCGATTTAGGCCAGGGAAAGGACCGGATGACGGCTTGTAGAACCTCGGCCACGATGTCGGCTGCATCACGGCCGGGTTTTTCAAATTTGGCAAAGAAAACAGCGCCTTTGGGGGTGTCGCGCATTTCTAGATCTTCGCGTGCCAGACCGGTGCTGCGCAAAAAACCCTCGACCGCTTTGTCCGGCGCATCCACGCGCGGGCCTTTGCGCTCTTCCAATTGCTTGGGTGACGCGGCCAACAGCCCGTCAACCGCCAAGGTCAAGCGGCGCGGCGTCGAAAAAGCGGCGGCACCGCCGTAGGTCAAACCAGCCTCGACCAGACCATTGGTCATGCGTTTTTGCAGCTCGGCGGCGGCATTTTCCTGCATCCGTGCGGGGATCTCTTCGGAAAACAGTTCGATCAAAAGGTCGGGCATATTCAGTGTCCTAAAGGCGGCGGCTCAGGTCCATTCCAGATAGACCTTGGTGGGCGGATAGCAGTCGGCCAAGTCCTTGCGCAAGGCGCGATAGCGCGGACGCAGATGGCGGAATTTTCCTTCGTGGGTTTCGGCCACAGTCAGGCGGATCTGGGCCAGTAACTCTTGGCTGTGCAAGCTTTCCAGCAGCTCAAGTTCGGAGCCTTCCACATCAAGTTTCAGCAACGCAACATCACCGTACCGGTGGCAGAGCTGGCGCAGAAAGGCGGGAAGATCGACCACTTCAACATCTTGTTTTGAAGGGAGTTTCTCCATATCTTCGCCGGTTTGCAACAGGCTGGAACGGGTCGATAATCGGATTGGGTCTGCGGCAAACCCAGCGGCGCGGTGCAGCGGCGCGCGCCCGGCTTTGGTGCCCACAGCCGCGTTGTACAATGTGACATTGCTGGCCGAAACCATGCGTGCGCTCAGCTCTTCAAAGGCGGCCGTATCGGGTTCAAACGCATGAACCTGCGCTCCGGTTTGTGCCAGCGTCTGGGTGATCAGGCCCACATTGGCGCCACAATCCAGCACCACATCGCGCGGGGTCAACATCGCGGCAACGCCGTGCAAAATGCCCTGCGCGCGCACTTTTTGCGCCCGTCTGCGCGCACGCCGGCGTGCTTTGCGCTCCGGGCTGAGCGGTTTTTGCGAGGCGAGCGCTGGCGTCATTGCGTGTCCGGGCGCGGCGGACATTCCTCGCCCACGACCGTTCCATCATAGGCCTTTTCGCCGCATTCGTTCAGCTCGTGCCAAGCATAGCCGCGCCCGTCTTCGGTGATCGCTACGATCCGGTCGACCCCGTAATGCACGTTCTTGGCGCCCAGAAACGGCAGCGCCGTGCCCGCGTCCAGTTCGGCCGCGATGGCGGCGGCGTCAAAGCAGTCAAACCAACCCGGCGCGTTGCGCGGCGTGGCGTCTTCAAGCAGCACATAGGTTTCGGTCATCAGCGCATGGCTCATCGTGGTGGTAAAACACGCGCGATACCGAATGGGTGAGCTTTCAGCGTCAATCGCTTGAAAACTATCATATAAAATGGGTTCAGGAAGTTCAGACACCAGCGACACCAGGGTCACATCTTGCCCTGGATCGCCCTGAACTGTTTCGTAAAAGCCGTAAATCTGCAAATAATAGAGTGCGCCCCCCGCGATGGCCGCCGAAAGTCCCAGGATCACAACGATGACCTTTCCGTTCATGCCGCCTGCCCGCCGGCGGCCGTTTGCACAAAGGCATCCGCACACATCTTGGCCAGCGCGCGCACGCGCCCGATATAGGCTTGCCGTTCGGTCACCGATATCACACCCCGCGCGTCCAGCAGATTGAAAATGTGGCTGGCCTTGATGCATTGATCATAGGCCGGCAAGGCCATCACGATGCGGCGCCCGGTTTTGGGATCATCATAGGGCAGATCCAGAATGCGCGCGCACTCGGCTTCTGCGTCCTTGAAGTGCTGCAACAGCGTGTCGGTGTCTGCGACGTCAAAGTTCCAACGCGCATATTGCGCTTCGGCCTCTTGGAAAATGTCGCCATAGATCAGTGGAATCGGCGTTTGCGGGTCGTTGAACGGCATCTTGTTGCCATCATCATAGCCCAGAATATACATCGCCAACCGTTCCAGACCATAAGTTAGCTCGCCCGAGACCGGGTTGCAATCATGCCCGCCGACCTGTTGAAAATAGGTGAACTGGCTGACTTCCATCCCATCACACCAGACTTCCCAGCCCAGCCCCCACGCGCCCAGCGTCGGGCTTTCCCAGTCATCCTCAACAAAGCGAATGTCGTGCAGGTCCATGTCGATGCCGATGGCCACAAGACTGCCGAGATACAACTCTTGCAGGTTGGGCGGGCTGGGTTTGATGATCACCTGGAACTGATAATAATGCTGCCAGCGGTTCGGACTGTCCCCATAACGCCCATCGGTGGGCCGGCGCGAAGGTTGCACATAGGCCGCAGCCCAGGGCGTGCTGCCCAAGGCACGCAAGGTGGTGGCCGGGTGAAATGTGCCCGCGCCGACCTCCATGTCATAGGGTTGCAAAACGGCGCAGCCCTGTTCGGCCCAGTAGGCTTGAAGGCGCAAGATAATCTCTTGAAACGAACGCGGTGTGCTGGGGGTCATAGGGTCCGGCTTTCTGGCAAATGCGCCCCCTCACAGGCCGCAGCAATCGAGCGTCATTCCTAAGGTGCGCACCGGTTGGGGTCAACGGCGCAAAAAGCCTGCAAAATGCCACACCAAGGGCATGGCTTTTGCCCGGTTTTCCTGATTATGTGCGCCAAATATGAGCTAAATTGAGGGCAAGGCAATTCCAATGATACGTTTGATCGCGGCGATGATTTTGACATTTGGTTTGGTTTCAGGTGCTGCCAAGCTGAACGCGCAACAAGAGGTCGTCTGGGTTCAGGTAGAAGCCCATCCGAGCCTGCGCGTGGCACAGGCGCGCGCCCAAACCTATGCCGGGCTGTTGCCCGATGTGGGCGGCTTTTCGCTGGGCGGCAATTGGTACGGTGTTGTGCTGGGGCCCTACACCCGCCCCGACGCCGAACGCGTGCTGCAGGTTTATCTCAACGAACGCAGGATCCCGCAGGACAGTTTTTTGGCGCTTGGAGCCGGGTTTGGCCAGCAATTTTGGCCCGTAGGTGCAACACCGCGCACCGAACCAGTTGCAACGGCGCCCGCAGCCCCGGCCGCGCCAGCTCAGGTGGCCGTCGCCCCTGAACCCCAGGTTTCTGATGAAACACCAGCACAGGCCCGGCGCAGCGAACGCGCGCTGTCACGCGATGAGCGTAAGGAATTGCAGATCGCGCTTCAGGCGGCTGGCTTTTACAACGCCGCAATTGACGGCGCCTTTGGTCCGGGCACACGCGGATCGATGCGCGCCTGGCAAAGCGCCAACGGTTACGAGGAAAGCGGCATTCTGACCACCTTGCAGCGTAAGGTGCTGATGGATCAATACAATGCGCCGCTGATCAGCGTGGGCGTCCAGATGGTGCGCGACGCGGCCGCGGGAATCGAAATGATGATGCCAACCAAAGCCGTCGCCTTCAAACGCTACGAGGCGCCTTTTGCCCAGTACGACGCCACCACCGATCTGGGTGCGCGGGTGTTGTTGATCAGCCAGCCTGGCACGCAAGCCACGCTGTTTGGGCTCTATGACATCATGCAAACCCTAGAAATCGTTCCCCTTGACGGCCCACGCAGCCGCAACGCCAGCAGTTTCACGCTGGAAGGACGCGGCAATGGGATCGTTTCTTACACCGAGGCGCGTCTGTCCAATGGTCAGATCAAAGGCTTCACGTTGATCTGGCCTGCGGGCGACGAAGACCGCCGCGCGCGGGTGCTGACCGAGATGAAGGCCAGCTTCAACCGCTTGGACGGTGTCCTGGACCCAAGCGCCGGCGGTGATGCCGTGCAAAGCATTGATCTTGTGGCTGGTCTTGATGTGCGCCGCCCGCGCCTGTCTCGCTCGGGGTTCTATGTTGGCAACGACGGCACTTTGGTGACAACGTCCGAGGCCGTGCAGGCCTGTGGCCGGATCACGCTGGATCAACAGTATAACGCCGAACTGGTCACGCAAAACAACGATCTTGGCATCGCGGTGCTGCGGCCTGCCGCCGCGCTGGCGCCGATGTCGGTGGCGCTGTTTGCCGAAACCGAACCACGTTTGCAATCGGACGTGACTGTGGCGGGCTTTAGCTATGAGGGCGTGCTGGGGGCGCCGACCCTGACCTTTGGCACTTTGGCCGACACCAAGGGGCTGGCCGGTGAATCCGAGTTGAACCGGCTGGCGCTTGCCGCCCTGCCCGGCGACGCGGGCGGGCCGGTTATGGACCGGGGCGGCAACGTGGTTGGCATGTTGTTACCACGCCCCGAAAAGGGCCAGCAATTGCCCCAAGGCGTTAGTTTTGCCGCCGACGCGGCTTCGATCCGCGCGCTTTTGGATGGTGTGGGTCTTAACGCCGCCAACAGCCCGCGCCGCCCTGCGATGGCGCCAGATGCGCTCAACCGCATGGTGGCAGGCATGACCGTGCTGGTCAGCTGCTGGGACTGAGCCGCTAAAACCAACTCAGGTTAATCTTTGAACCCGTCGCGCGTGTCTTAACCGGCACGCGCACTGTTCCCTTGCATGGCCCCGATTTGCTCATAAAGCCGCCGCATTTGGCCACCATTACCGCGCTCAGGGCCAGACAGGCTGGGCGGAGAAACCCACAGCTGACGTCAGAGCCTTTGCCATTCGCGTGGGGGCGCGCCCAAGGGGATTGGGTCTGAAATCAGGAGTGAGTTTGTTGTTTAAATCTGCTGCCGTGGCGCTTGCCGCCTTGACGTTATCCGTTGCACCAGCCGCCGCCGATCTGTCCGAGCGGTTTGGAAAAGCCTCGAAAATGCGGGCCTCTGCGCCCACCGCCATGCCGCCCTCGGGCTATCAGGGGCAATGGTGGACCTCGCCGAACAATTGCGAATATTCCCGTTCGGGCCGCCCGGGCGAAGTGGTGTGGTACCTGATCATCAACAAGGCGCACCGCAATTGCCAACCCTACATCGTTCAGCGCGGTTTCAAAGACGCTTATTGACCTCAGGCGGTGATGTCCGGCGTCAGATAAATCAGCGTCGGACCATCGGCCTTGAACGCCTTTTGCACGGCTGCCTGCATCTCGCCCAGCGATTGCGGCGCGGCCGCGTAAGCGCCAAAAGCTTCGGCCAGCTTGCAAAAATCAGGATTGCGCGCGACCACAGCGTTGGGCGCAATCTGGGCGCGGGTCATGCTGTCCTCAATCTCTTTCAGCTTGCCATTGTCCCACAGGATGATCGGCAAAGGCAGGCCCAGTTCGACCGCCACGCCCAGCTCGGCCATGGTATAGTGAAAGCCGTAGTCACCGATGATCGCCATCGTTTCATGACCCCGGCGCATCATCGCGCCACCGATGGCGGCAGGCAAGGCATAGCCCAAGGTGCCAAAACCGGTCGGGTGGTGCCAATGATGGGATCGTGACATCGGCCAGATTTCTTTTGCGGCATAGGCAAACTGGGTCATGTCGGAATAAATCATGGTGTCGTCCGACGTGGCGGCGCGCAACGCATCGGCCACCTCGACGATGCCAGGGCGTTCGGTGCGCACCTGTTCGCGCCAGCGCTTGCGCGTTTGCGCCACCTCTTCGGGGCGCCATTTCACCGCAGGCGTGCAATCTTTGGTCGCGTGGGCCAGCACCGACATGAACAAACAGGCATCGTATTGATAATGGTGCTCGGCGTTGATGCCATCCGTGAGCGTGACGGAATCGATATCAACCCGAATAACCGTACCAGAGCCGCCCAGTTGATCGCGCCAAAGATCACCCTGTGCCATTTCCGAGCCGACAATCAGCACAACATCGGCCTTGGCCAGAACCTCGGCGCTTTCGGGACGCGCCAGCATCGCACCAAAACACCGCGGATGATCGTCGGGCACCAATCCGCGCCCGGCATAGGTGGTAAACATCGCAGCCCCAACATTGTCGGCCACTTTGAGCGCGCGCATGCCCGCCCCTTTGTGCCCGCCACCCAGAATGATCAACGGCGCGCGGGCGCGGTCCAGATGAGTTTTGACCTCGTGAATATGCATGTCTGCCACTTTGGGCAATCTGGCTGTCGAAGCTAGCCGCGCAGGGGGCGGCGGCGCCAGCGCCTCAAGCACAGAAATCGGCACCTGAATGTGTTTGGGGCGCGGGCGTTGGGTGCGAAACTCGGTCAGGGCGCGGTCGATCAAGGTATAGGCGGCCTCGGGCGTGCGGGCCTCGTGAGACCAATCGCATACGGTCTCCGCTGCTCCGCGCTGGTCTTTCATCTGGTGCAATTGGCCTTTGCGCGCCGCTGTTTCGTCCAAGCAAGAGGAAATCACCAGCATCGGCACCGAATCGGAATAGGCCTGTCCCATCGGCGTCATGATGTTGCACAACCCCGGCCCGGTGATCACATAAGCCACGCCGGGCGCACCCGTCGCGCGCGCATAGCCGTCGGCCATAAAACCCGCGCCCTGTTCGTGGCGCGCCAGCACATGTTTGATCCCGGCCTCTTCGATACCGCGATACATTTCCTGATTATGTACGCCAGGAATGCCAAAAATCACCCGCACCCCGCGGTCTTTCAGCATGTGGGAAATCTGCGCACCAAGGGGTCGTTGCATTCACGCTCTCCAGAATTGAATGGTCAGAATGGCGTAAACCGCCAAAAGTTCGAGCCGCCCGATCAACATACCTGCGCTCAGCATCCACTTGGCGGTGTCGTTCAGGGCGCCGTAGTTGCCAGCGGGGCCGATCGTGTCGCCCAGGCCGGGGCCAATATTGGCCAATGCGGCGGCGGCCCCGGACACCGAGGTGGTCAGATCGAGGCCGGTCAACGCCAGCCCCCACGCCAACAGACCCAATGTCACCGTGAAAAACACGAAAAACGACATAACCGAGCTGAGCACATCGGCGCTGACCGGGCGGCCTTCGTAGCGAGGTGTAAAGATGCCATTGGGCGAGCGGATGCGGCGCAATTGCACCCGGATCGAAGCGAACAACAGCTGATAGCGGAACACTTTGATCGAACAGGCGGTCGACCCCGCACAGCCCCCGATCAGGCCAACAAAGAACAACAGCGTGATCGGGAACGGCCCCCAAAGGGTGTAATCTGCGCTGGCATATCCGGTGCCCGTCAGAAGCGACACGGTGTTGAACAGGGTCTTGCGAAAACTTTCTTCCGAGGCGGCGGTTGTGCTCCATTGCCACAGCGTCAACAGCAATACCAAGCCCACGGCGGTGGCAAAAAACGTGCGGATCTGACTGTCGTAAAACAACGGGCGTGCGCTGCCGGCGGTCAGCTGCACAAAGCGCACAAACGGCAACGCCGCCAGCATCATGAACACCACTGCAGTGTATTCCACGCCTGCGCCAAACTGTGCGAATGAAGCGTCGTAATTGGCGAACCCGCCAGTGGCGACGGTGGTCATCGCATGCACTGTGCCGTCAAACGCATCCATCCCATTGGCCACGTAAAACAGCGCACAAGCCATGGTCAACGACACATAGATCACCGAGATTCGGCTGGAAATTTCCGTGGCGCGGGGCAGGATTTTGCCAAAGGTATCAAAGCCTTCCGAGCGGAAAATCTGCATCCCACCGACTTTGAGTTCGGGCAGGAACACCATCGCCACAACAATGATGCCGATCCCGCCCAGCCATTGCAGCACACCACGCCACAACAGCAATCCACGTGGCAACTCATCCAGGCCGGAAATCACGGTGGCCCCTGTCGTGGTCAGCCCCGACATGGATTCAAAGAACGCATCAGTAAAGCTGAGCTCTGTGGCCCCCAGGACGAAAGGGAGTGCGCCAAAAATCGGCAAGGCCAGCCAGACACCAGTCGTCAAAAGAAAGGTTTGCTGGATTGTCAGGCCTTGCTGCACTCCGTTGGAACAGCTGATCGCAATCAGTCCACCGGTCAGAACCGTGATCACGCTGCTGCTGAGGAAGGTGGTCCAGTTGCCCTCGCCCTCGGCCAGAGCGACCAGCATCGGCAAAACCATCGTTGCGCCCAGAATGGCGACGAGCAGGCCGATCACATATCCAACGGGTCGCAGATCCAACATAGGCGGCAGCGTTGTCGCGCCCGCGCAGGCGTGTCAAGCAGACAGCCGCCCGGGATTGCCCCGGGCAGTGCGCGGGTTTGCTTAGTTTGTTGGTTTTGCAGGCGCCGGACGCCCCGGAGCGCGCGGTGCAGGAGACGCCGTCTTGCTCGTTTTGGCCGGGCGTGCGCCTGCCGTTTTGGCCTTGGCCGCCGATTTTGTACGGGTTGTTTTCACCGGCGCTTTGGCAACAGCGGCTTTTTCTGCTGGCACTGCTGTCGCCTGTGTCGGTTTTGCAGGTGTCCCTTTTGCAACTGCGGCTGGGCTTGGCGTAGGCGCAATCGGTTGCGCTTTGATCACAGCGGGTTTTGGAGTGGCTTTTGCCGGAGCGGCATGTGCCACTACTGTCGGTTCAGATTTGACAGGCGCAGTCTGAGCGGGAACAGGTTGGGCCGAAACCGCCTTCGCTGCTTCAACCTTTAGGGCTGTTGCTGGTTTGGTCGAGTCAGGTTTGGTCACTGCGGGCTTGGCCGTCTTCACCGCCGAAGCTTTGACCGGTGCGGCCTTCGCTGGCTCGGCTTTCACGGGTGCTGTGTTCACCGGAGCTGTCTTGGCTGGCTTGGCCTTTGCTGGCGCTGCCTTTGGCGCGGTCACTTTGACTTTTGCTTTGGCCGTTGCAGTGGTCTCGGTCTTAACTGGCGCTTCGGTTTTGGCGGCGGTTTTTGCCGCCGGTTTGGCCACTTTGGTTTTGGTCTTCGGCGCCTTTTGTGCGGCGGCAGGCTTTGCGGCTTTGGCGACCGGCTTGGGCGCTGCAGTCACCGGCACCACAGTCACTGGTGCCCCAGTCACTGGTGCAGACGTCACTGGTGCAGACGTCACCGAGCGGCCCAAGGCCGCCTCGCTTGCGGCTTGCAATGCACGCAACGGCATCATTTGCACCGTCATCGACGCTTGGGTTACCGTTTGCAGGATTTTCACGTTTTGCATCAAAACAAGCCCGGCAGCACGCGTCACAGCGGCTTGGAAATCGAGCGGGTCGGTGAAAGGGGTCATCATGGTCAGGGCTCCGTAACTTATGATTGGATCAGACAGCGCGTCTGGCAGCAGGGGTGAGAGGTCCAAAAACACGTGGACCACGATCCGACAGGCGTTCGCAGTTTTCACGCGCCTTATCAGAAATCGGTTCAAGCACGGCCTGCATCACACGGTCAGGCCCACCGCCAGACATTGCAGTCAGCACTCCGGCGGTCATTGCTTGGGTAAAAGCAGGGATTTTTTCAGACAGCATGTCGGCGCCTTCGCCACGCGGCACCGACCAGGTGCCTGACATGCCCATCACGCGCATGGTCATCACAAGGTTGGTGTCGGCAGCCAGTTTGCCGAAATCCCACCAGAATTTGTTCATTTCAGTGGCACGGTCAAAAACACGATACATGGGCTTACTCTCTATGGCGGAGTGGGACGAACCAGGCCGATCCCCCCTCACTAAGGTTGAGTGTAAACCAGATGTTCACAAGATGCAGCAACAAATGCTGCAGTGCGGCATAAAACCTCTACGCGTTGCCTAAGATCAACGAAAGGTTGATGAATCCGGGCCGGGTTGGCCCGGTTCGATCACATTACCCAACGTGGAACAGACTGCCAAACAACTTGGGGTCAAGGCTTTGCGCGGCAAAGGTGTCGCCTTCGACCAAAACCGAAACCGCATCGTGGCTGTGCAGGCTTTCCTGGTGGCTGGCAATCACACGGAAATCCCCCACCCGGTGGTCACCCTGCAATTGCTCGCAAAACAGCCGCGCCGCGTCTTCGACAAAAATCGGGTTGGCCGCGTTCAGTTCGGCAAAGGCCTGTTCGTCCTCGCGTTTGACCATCACTTGGGTTTCGGTGGGCACTGCGCGCCGGCACGCCTCGATCAAGTCCTCGAACCACAGACAAGGCGCATCGGGGTCCAGTGCCACAGAAATCCGCGCCACCGAGCGCTGCGAATGCGGTGTGGCCAACTGGCCCCGCGTGGCGCGGGCATGCTCGCTTAGCTCCAGCGAACAAGGACAGGTCGAGGAGTAGACGTAATCCAGATGCATGATCTTTTGGCGCACGCCGCCAGTTTCGACCAGTTCCAGAGCGATGTCATAATACTGATAGCCAGACAGCCCCGAGCGCAAACTGTCGACCTTGATCGGAAACGAAAACCGCATCTGGATGCGCGCATCAAAGCTTTCCAGATCTGTTTTATAGTCGTCGAGCGCCGCTTCGATCACTTCAAAGCTAAAGGTCTGTTCGGCGTGTTTGTAAAACGAGCGCATGATCCGGGACATGTTGATGCCCTTTTTGTCGGCCTCAAGGCTGACCGTGCCCGTGACGCTGGTCTCCAGCGTCAAGGCGGTGTTATCGCGGGTCGCAAATTGGATGGGCAGGCGGAAATTGGAGATCCCAACGTGCTGGATCTGCTGTTTTGAGCCCCGGATCAGGCTGGAGGGACCATTTTGCAGATCGGGCAGCGTGTCTTTGTAGACGTCGTCGACGGTGAAATCGTCCGGATAAGCGCGCTGAAACGAAGGGTAGTCCTGCGCAGTCAGCCCCGGCACCAATCGGGCAATCGTCGGATCAAGCTGGGTGATTTCGGCAAGCTCTGCGGTCTTTGCCCACGCGCGCAGCACATCGAGTGCGGCGGCGGCTTCTTCGCGGTCAGGTGAGGTTGAGAGGGATGGCAGATGGATGTTCATCGAGGGCCTCCTTAGGGTCGCTCCGCTGTCTTATAGTTGGGTGCTTTTAGTCTCGCTTAACACCCTATGTAACAGTTACGTGCGCACGGCGCGATTGGATCACCCAAGCGCGCCAAAACCTGGCCCAACGACCGCAGTCCCCGGGAATATGTCTAACTGCGGCGAAACCGTCTTTAACTTACTGCGTCAAGCGCCTGTTTTATATCTGAAATCAGGTCCTCGGTGTCTTCCAGACCAACCGATAGACGCACCAATCCACGACCAATGCCCAAATCTGCGCGCTGTGCATCACTGAGACGTTGATGGGTGGTCGTGGCAGGATGTGTCACAATGGTCTTGGCATCGCCTAAATTGTTAGAAATCAATATGATATCCAACGCATTTAAGAACGCAAAAGCGGCCTCTTGTCCGCCTTTCAGATCCAGCGCCAGCACAGTTCCGCCCGCTCCCATCTGTGCCATGCACAAGTCGTGCTGATCGTGCGTGTCCAACCCGGGATAACGCACTTGCGACAGCTGTGGATGGCCCTGAACCGACCGAGCTATGGCCAGCGTTGACTCGTTTTGGGCGTGCACACGCAAGCGCATCGTCTCAAGCCCCTTCAGCATGATCCACGCGGTAAAAGGGCTCATCGAACCACCGGTGTGCTTCATATAGGGCTCGACGGTTTTGCGAATGAAATCGCGGCGGCCCAAGATCACCCCGCCCAACGCGCGGCCCTGTCCGTCGATGTGTTTGGTGGCGGAGTAAATCACCACATCCACGCCCTGCGCGATGGCGCGGGAATAGACCGGGGTGGCAAACACATTGTCCACCAGAACCAGCGCACCGACCTCATGGGCCAGATCGCAAACTGATTTGATATCAATAACTTCCAGCGTCGGGTTTGACATGGATTCGAAAAAAACCGCGCGGGTGTCGGGACGGATTGCGCTGCGCCATTGCGCCAGATCAGTGCCGTCCACAAAGGTCACTTCGACCCCGAACCGGGTCAGGATGTCCTCGAGCACATAGAGACACGAGCCAAACAGCGCGCGCGACGACACCACGTGATCGCCCACCTTCAGCATCGACGTCAGCGCGCCCGACACCGCCGCCATGCCCGACGCTGTTGCAAAGGCGTCCTCGGCCCCTTCAAGAGCCGCGATGCGTTCCTCGAACATGCGCACGGTTGGGTTGCCATAGCGGGCATAGATGAATTCGTCGTCCCCTGAGCTGATGAATCGCGCTTCGGCGGCTTCGGCGCTTTCGTAGGCAAAGCCCTGGGTCAGAAAAATCGCCTCGGACATTTCGCCGTATTGGCTGCGTCGGGTGCCGCTGTGCACGGCTTGGGTGGCTGGTTTCCACGTCGTCATTGTCTTCCTCCGGCCCGCGGGGCAACGGGCACAAAAAAACCCCAAGCGCGGTCAAGCGAAAGGGGTCTTTCATCCTGACCTTTTAGCGGAATGTTTAAAGTGGCCCGCAATCCGGTAACAAATCGCCACTGCCGGTGGGATACGCTGCAATCGCGCGCCCGTCAAGCGCGCAACGGGCACCGTCACGGTGCCGTAACACGACCTTCACATCATCGTCATAGCCTTGTTGCACAGGGACACCACAACATCTTGTGTGAGGTGACGCGATGCCGATGATCAGGATCAACGCCGTGCACGATCAGCCATTTGGCCATAGTTGCGCGCGCTCATTGGCGCAGGTGCTGTCAGAACAAGGTCATGCGACAGGCCCTGCCTTGATCATGATCCACGGCTGTAAATATCGCCCCCAAGATCCCAAACGCTGCCCGCACAATTCGATCATGGCGCTGCACCCTGTCGATCATCCAAATGACACGCCAAGCTGGCCGCGCAGGCTGGGATTTGGCAGCGGATTTGACAGCGAAGGGTTGGGCATCGCCTTTGGCTGGAACGCCACCGGAGCACTCTGGCAGGCGCAGGCCCGCGCCACGCAAGCCGGGCGCGCGTTGGCAAATACCATTTGCGCGTTGCACATGGCGTGCCCCGGGCGCGCGGTGCATGTGCTGGCCCATTCCATGGGGCTGGAAGTGGTGCTGGAGGCATTGCACCACCTGGAACCGGGCATGATCGGGCGCATCATTTCGATGACCGGGGCCAGCTATCAAAGCCGGGTTTTGGCCAGTTTGGCCACACCAGCCGGGCGCGCGGCAGAATTTGTCAATGTCACCAGCCGTGAAAACGATCTGTTTGATTTCCTGTTTGAGCGTCTGTTTGCGCCGCCCGTCAAAGGCGACCGCGCGATTGGCCAAGGCTTAAGCGCGCCCAATGTCGTCACGTTGCAGCTGGATTGCACCGACACCTTGGCTCATCTGCGCCACCTTGGCCTGCCCATCGCAGCGCCGGAACGGCGGATCTGTCATTGGTCGTCTTATCGCCGCCCGGGGCTGTTGGAGCTTTACAAACAGATCTTGCGTCATCCCAAACGCTGGCCTTTGTCGATGCTGCGCGTGGGCTTGCCCCTGGATCCGGCGCCGCGCTGGTCACGGCTGATGCCACGCGCCGCGATGATGCTGCCTTTTGGCACCAAAACCGGTTAGGCCTGCGGGTTGGAGCTGTCAGAATCTTCGTCTTCCGGCTCGATCATATGATCCTGAAGCGCCACAATCTGCCACCAGAGCACGCCAAACAGCACAATCGGAAAGCCAAAGGTTTCGATCTTGACCCACATGTCGGTCGACATCGTGCGCCAGACAAGTTCATTGGCCACGGCCAGAATCGCAAAACATCCACACAGTCGACGCGTCAGGATCATCCAGCCCTCATCACGCATCGGGATCATGTCGGACATGACGTAGGCCAGATAGGATTTGCCTTGCGCCAAACCGATGCCCAGCAGCAGCGCAAAGACCCCATAGACGATCGAGGTTTTCATCTTGAAAAACCGCTCGTCGTTGAACCAAGCGGTGAGGCCGCCAAAGAAAATCACCATGAAGGCGGTGAAAATCTGCATCCGGCTGAGCTTGCCCGTCAGCATCCAGAGCGCGCCCATGGCGAGCAGCAAAATGGGCACAAAGATCAGCGTGGCCATGATGAAGCCGGAGTACTCTGTGCCTGCAACCGTATAAGTGTTGTCGCGCATGCGCAGGTAGATCAGGAAAAACACAATGGTCGGGCCCAGTTCGAGCACCTGTTTCATAATCGGGTTGATTGGTTTTCCAGTTTCGGCCATGTCGCGTCCTGTTGGTTTGGGTCGGCGGGGCTAGCCGCCCATTTCCACTATCACAGCGCCCAGCGCGATCAATGCCATCAGTGCAATTCGCCGCGGCCCAACGGTTTCTTTCAGGATCAACCAGCCAATGACGGCGGCAAACACCGTGGAGGTTTCGCGCAGGATGGCAGCCTCGCCGACCTTGTCCAACCGGGTCGCCATCATGATCGAGCCAAAGCTTAAAATTGCAATCACGCTGCCGATGGCGCCGCGCAGCATCAAAGGCGCGACTGTTGGGGGTTCTGCCATGTTATGCCAGCGCCGATACGCGATCAGCGGCATAACCAGCCCGTCAATCAGGAAAAACCACGCCAGAAAGGTAAACGGATCTGCGGTGGCACGGATGCCGTAAGCGTCAAAAGTGGTATAGAGCGCGACGAACAGCCCGGTGACAACCGCCAAGGCCAAAGCCGCGCGCAGGGTGTCACGCTCGGCTTCGAGGTATCTGAGGTTGTAGACGGCGAGCCCGAAAATACCCGCCAACAGTGTCGCAACACCAAGCCACTGCACCCCCGTGAAGGTTTCGCCAAACAGCAGATAGGCGCCAAAAACCGTGAAAAGCGGGCCAGTGCCGCGCACCACCGGGTAAACCACGGTATAAGCGCCTTTGGTGTAGGCCTGCGCCTGAAGCAGTTTGTAGAGCGTGTGAATGAGGAACACACCGGCGAATATGGGCCACATATGGGGTTCTGGCCAAGGCACCACAAAGAGCACAAAAGGAACCGCCAGCGTTGCGTAGCAAATATCGGTTGCGCCGCGTGTGAGCCAAGGATCGTGGCGCCCCTTTTGCAATGCACCAAACGCAGCGTGCAAAAACGCCGCCGACAGGGCCAAGATCAGGGCGACGGTATGACCCGTTTGGGTGCCTTCAATGGAGATCAGCCAGTCGGTCAGAACGCGCGCCTTTGGTGGTCGGTGCATCGGGGGGCCAGCCCCCCGCACCCCCCGGGATATTTAGCGCAAGAGGAAAACAGCGCGCGGCTCATCTGTCCTGGCCTGTGAGCGCGGCAGCGAAGTCTTCGGGATCAAACGGAGCCAGGTCATCGATCTGCTCGCCCACGCCGATGGCATGGATTGGCAGGGCGAACTTGTCGGCCAGAGCCACCAGAACGCCGCCTTTTGCTGTGCCGTCAAGTTTGGTCATGACCAAGCCTGAGACGTCTGAAATGTCGCGAAAAATCTCGACCTGGCTGAGCGCGTTTTGGCCTGTGGTTGCATCCAGGACCAGCAAGGTATTGTGCGGGGCTTCGGGGTCTTTTTTGCGGATCACCCGCACGATTTTGGCCAGTTCCTCCATCAGGTCGGTTCGGTTTTGCAAGCGTCCGGCTGTGTCGATCATCAGCAGGTCGGCGCCGTCTTGTTCGGCCTTGGTCATTGCGTCAAAGGCCAGGCTTGCGGGGTCAGAGCCTTCCGGTGCGGTCAGGACTGGCACCCCGGCGCGCTCGCCCCAAACCTGGAGTTGTTCGACCGCGGCGGCGCGAAAAGTGTCACCAGCTGCAATCACCACATTTTTGCCAGCCGCACGAAATTGGCTGGCCAATTTGCCGATTGTTGTGGTCTTGCCCGATCCGTTGACCCCAACAACCAGCACCACCTGCGGGCGTTTGGGGTAAATTGGCAAAGGTTTGGCCACCGGATCCATGATCCGGGCGATTTCCTGGGCCAGCACATCTTTGATTTCCGCTGTGGACATGCGGCGGCCGTAACGACCCTCGGCCATATTGGCGGTGACGCGCAAGGCGGTGTCGACCCCCATGTCTGCCGAGATCAGCAGGTCTTCGAGCTGTTCCAGCATGTCATCATCCAGCGCCCGGCGGATGACGGGGGTCTGGTTTCGCCCAAGCAAGCGGTTGACGAAGCCAGGCTTTGCCACTTCGGGGTCTGGATCTGGCGCGGGAGATGGCGTCACGGCAACCGGCTTAGGTTGTGGCGCGGGCTCTGGCGTTGGTTGTCGAACGGGCTCCGGCGCAGGTTCTGGCGTGGGCTCCGGCATCTCACGCATGGGTGGTTCCGTTGGTTTGATAGGTTCCGGTTCTGGCGTGGGCGATGCGGTTTCGGGAGCACCGCCGTCTTTCACAATAGCGTCCAGTCCTTCTTCTATTTTGGAAGAAGACTTGAACAGCCGATCTTTGAGTTTGGTGAAAAACGCCATGCGGCCTCCGGAGCTTGTTGGCTCAGAGGTAACGCCGGTTCTGTCCAGAGGGAAGGTGTTGGCTCAAAAAAGAGCAGTTCGGTCAAATCTCATCTGGGAAATGTGCCATGGTCAGACGGATCGGATTCGGGGCGGCCTGGCCCAGACCGCAAATGCTGGCGTCGGCCATGGCGGTGCACAGTTCGGCCAAGAGCGGTTGGTCCCAATTTTCGGCAGTCATCAATTTAACAGCTTTTTCACACCCCACACGGCACGGTGTGCATTGCCCACAGCTTTCATCCTCAAAAAAGCGCAACATGTTCAACGCCGCATCGCGGGCGCGGTCCTTATCGGACAGCACCACAACGGCGGCTGAGCCGATAAAGCTGCCATGGGGTTGCAACGTGTCAAAATCCAATGGGATATCGTTCATCGTGGCAGGCAAAAGACCCGAAGACGGCCCCCCCGGTTGATAGGCTTTGAAGCTGTGACCCTCTGCCATGCCACCCGCAGCGGCGATGATGTCGGTGATGGTCGAGCCTGCCGCCAGCACATACATGCCCGGTTTGGCCACACGGCCAGACACTGAATAGCTGCGCAACCCTTTGCGCCCGTTCTTTTCCGTTGTGTTCAGAACGCCTGGCCCTTCGCGGCAGATGCGCGCGACCCAGTGCAGCGTTTCGACGTTATGAACCAGCGTGGGGCGGCCAAAAACACCGACCTGAGCGACGAAGGGCGGGCGATGACGGGGCATACCGCGTTTGCCCTCGATGCTTTCGATCATCGCACTTTCTTCGCCGCAGATATAGGCGCCAGCGCCACGGCGCAGGTCAACATAGCCGGGTTTGACCAAACCCGCGTCTTCCAAAGCGCTGATTTCGCGACGCAAAATCTCCAGAACGGCCGGATACTCGTCGCGCATATAAATAAAGCAGGTCTCAGCTTGCACGGCCCAGGCTGCGATCAACATGCCTTCCAGAAACAAATGCGGCACGCGTTCCAGGTAATAGCGGTCTTTGAATGTGCCCGGCTCGCCCTCGTCTCCGTTCACGGCCAGATAGCGAGGGCCAGGATTGGCGCGCACAAATTCCCATTTCTTGCCCGATGGGAAACCGGCGCCGCCTAATCCTCGCAGACCTGAGGCCAGAATTTCGCCCTGTACATCTTTCCAGTCGCCTGTTTTGCGCAATTGGCGAAGCGTGTCATACCCGCCCTGATCGCGGTACTGGGCCAGAGTTTCATAGTCAGGCATGTGAACATGGGTGTAGTCGGATTTGATCGCGGCCAACACGCTTTCGGGTGTAGCATGGTCGATGTGGTTGTGACCCAATTCGATCACCGGCGCAGTGTCGCACCGCCCCATGCACGGCGCGCGCAACACACGAACTTTGTCTGCGTCCAGACCGGAGTCCAGCGCGGTCTTCAAGGCCTGGGCACCAGCCAGTTCACAGCTGAGCGAATCGCAAACACGAATCGTCAACGCAGGCGGCGGTGTTTCATCCTCTTTGACCACATCAAAATGCGCGTAAAAGGTGGCAACTTCGTAAACTTCGGCCATCGACAGGCGCATTTCTTCGGCCAATGCGCGCAAATGCGACGCCGAAAGATGCCCGTAACGGTCCTGAATCAGATGCAGAAACTCGATCAGCAGGTCACGCCGGCGGGGATGGTTGCCCAAAAGCGCCTGCACCTGCTCCAACGCCGTGTCATCCAGCTGACGGCCCTTGGGGGTGGTGCGCCCACGGCCACGTCCCGATTTCCAAACGCCTTTGTCTGTATCCAATGCCATCGCTGCGGGTTCCTTTGCACGCTTACTGACCCCGAGCTATAACGCGCGCACCACAGTTTTTTGCGCCAAAAGCGACACATTCTTAAAGCTTTGCGTTTAGCGTGGTTTCCGATAGGCAACGAAGCGGGGTGTATTTGACGCGCAGGCACAGATGGCAAAAGCCATATCCTGCGTTTGTGACGGCAGGAGGTGGCGATGTTCTGGTATGTTTTGGCCAGCCTTGCACCGGTTCTGGTGCTGGTGCCCGGCGCACTTTTTGGTGGCGTTTGGGCCGGGATCGCGTTGGGCTATATCACCTGCGTGGTGATCGGGTTGGATCGCTGGACCCAAGTGCCCTTGCCCGCAGATGAGGGGCACAAGACATTCACCACCCGACTTTCGGTTGGCTTGGCGCTGACCCATTTTGCGCTGTTGGCACTGGCCGTCTGGGCTTTGGTGCAATCGCGCGACACACCTGAGACGATCGCGCTGTTCATGGCCATGGGGCTCTATTTCGGGCAAGTGAGCAACTCGAATGCCCATGAGTTGATCCACAACGCCGCGCGCGGGCCGCGCCGCCTGGGTGTGGCCGTGTTTTCATCGCTGTTGTTTGGCCATCACGCTTCGGCCCATCCGCTGGTGCACCACGTGTGGGTGGCCTCCGCCAAAGACCCCAATTCTGCCCGGGTCGGCATGGGCTTTTACCGGTTTTGGCCCCGCGCATGGATCGGGTCCTTTCGCACAGGCTGGCGTGCCGAAAACCTGCGCCGCGCGCGCCGCACGCCCCCCCCAAGCGTGATCAGCCATCCGTATCTGGGGTATGGGCTCGCAAGTCTTCTCAGCCTGGTCGCGGCCTGGATGATTGGCGGATCCTTGGGAGTTTTCATACTGGTTTTGTTGGCAATTTACGCGCAAGCGCAGTTGATCCTGTCGGACTACGTACAGCATTATGGATTGCGCCGGCGCGTTGACACTGCCGGGCGGCTTGAACCAGTGGGTCCGCAGCATGCCTGGAACGCCAAGCCCTGGTTTTCCAGCGCCATGATGTTGAATGCGCCGCGTCATTCCGACCATCACCAGCACCCCGCGCGCGATTTTGCCGCCCTGCGACTGGCCAACGGGATGCCTATGCTGCCCTATTCCTTTCCTGTAATGGGCGCTTTGGCGACCGTTCCGCCGCTTTGGCGGCGTGTTATGGATCACCGGGTGGCCAAATGGGCGCAAAAGCCCGCCCCAGGTGGTGTCCACGCGGGCGATCTGGCACACTCACGGCATGAAAAAACTCATGTTGATTCTGCTTTGCCTGACCAGCCCGCCCCTTTTGGCGGACACCCCTCTGAGCGCCGAGGCGTTTGAGTCCTATACCGAGGGCAAAACCCTGTTTTTCGGCAATGGCGGTGAGCCTTACGGTGTCGAGCGTTATCTCAAAGGACGGCGGGTGATTTGGTCCTTTCTCGACGGGCAATGCAAAAACGGGATCTGGTACGAACAGGACGGGCAGATTTGTTTTGTCTACGAAGACCGCAGCGATCCGCAATGCTGGACCTTTTCCAAAGGCGCGAACGGGTTGATCGCGCAATTTGAAAACGACCCCACCTCAACCGAATTGTACGAAGCGCAAGATCTCGGCGAAGATATGCTGTGCTATGGCCCCGAGGTCGGTGTCTGATCACGGCTCTGTCGCGCGACTGTCAAAGCAAAGACCCTTGCTCGGGCGGGGGGGCTTTTGGCTTACGCGCCGGCTTGGCACCAACACTCAGCGTGCCGTCGGCAAATTGAATGTCCAGTGCCGGCGCGAGTCCCGCGTCTTTTTTGGTGGTCAAAACCACGCCATTGGAGCGCACAATCGCGAACCCGCGCGCCAGCGTTTCCTTATATCCCAGACTTTCGCGCAACCGCTCTGTCGCGCTTAGCCGGGCGCGCAACTGTGTGATCTGGGCCAGCCCCGCACGTTCCAACCGTTGGCTGAGAGCTTTGTATTCGCTTTGATTTTGCACCAGATGCCGCGCCAGTTTTTGCGGTTTCAACTGTGCAGCGCGCACCTGAAGCCGGTCTTTGCCTAGCACGAGCGCACGCCCGAGCGCCGGTGTCAAACGATTGGCGACACGCGTCAGGCGGGCGCTTTCCCCAGTGATTTGGCGGTGCAGCACCATCGGGCGCAATCCACCTGCCTTGGCCAGCAATCGCACCCGGCGCGCCTGCACGCCTTTGGTCAAAGCATGCCCAAGCGCCACATCGGCGCGGTCCAAACGCTGACGTGCGCTTTCCAGCAACGATTCGGGACGCGGCAAAGCCCGAGCAAGATCGCCCAAGCGCTGTCGACGCTGGGATACGGCGTTGTGCCCGGCCCGGGTCAGCCGTGCGCCTTGTCCATCGACCCAAGCCATCAAATCCAGCCGCACAGGCACCGCCAGTTCCGCCGCAGCGGTCGGCGTGGGCGCGCGCTGATCCGAGACAAAGTCGATCAGCGTGGTGTCGGTTTCATGCCCCACAGCCGAAATCAGCGGGATTTCACTGCCGGCCGCCGCGCGGGCAACCACTTCTTCGTTGAAGCCCCACAGATCCTCGACCGAACCACCGCCACGGGCCACGATCAGCAGATCCGGGCGGGGCATCGCGCCACCGGGACTGAGCGCATTGAAGCCTTCGATGGCACGCGCCACTTCCGGCGCACAGGCGGCGCCTTGCACGGCAACCGGCCAAATCAGCACTTTGCGCGGAAATCGTTCGCGCAAGCGATGCAGGATATCACGGATCACCGCCCCCGAGGGCGACGTAATTACGCCAATGATATCGGGTAGATATGGCAAAGGCTGTTTGCGTTCAGCCTCAAACAGTCCCTCTGCCGCCAGCTGTTTTTTGCGCTTTTCCAACAGCGCCATCAGCGCGCCCTGCCCGGCCACGGCCACATCATCGACGTTCAGATTGTATTTCGACTGGGCTCCAAACGCGCTGAGCCGACCGGTGACGACAACCTCCAGCCCTTCTTCGGGCACAACGGACAGCCCCGCGACCTGACCTTTCCAGGTGGTGCAGGCCAGCACGTTGCGGTCGTCTTTGACGTCGTAATACAAATGCCCCGAGCGCGCTTTGAACACCCGCCCGACTTCTCCCTTCACCCGAATGCGGCCAAATTCGCCCTCCAGCGTGCGTTTGACCGCGCCGGACAGGTCAGAAACCGAATATTCCGGCAAATTTTGCCCCGGATGCGGATCGTCGAGCAGATCGGACATAAAAGCGCGCCTTGTGATGCTTGTGAGCACAGCTTAGAACGCCAGCCGAGCAAGGCCAAGACTGCGACAGGGGCAATCATCATGAACATTCTGATTTTGGGCAGCGGCGGGCGTGAACATGCACTGGCCTGGGCCGTCATGCAGAACCCCAAATGCGACCGTCTGATCGTGGCGCCCGGCAATGCGGGCATTGCGGCGATCGCCGATTGCGCCGCGCTGGATATTCTGGACGGCGCCGAAGTGGTGCGGTTTGCCACGGACAATGCGATCGATTTTGTGATTATCGGCCCCGAAGCGCCGCTGGCCGCAGGCGTCGCGGATCGATTGCGCGAAGCCGGACTGCTGGTGTTTGGCCCCTCGGCAGCGGCAGCGCAGCTTGAGGCGTCAAAGCGGTTCACCAAAGAAATCTGCGACGCGGCCAACGCTCCCACCGCCGATTACGCTGCGTTTGACAACGCCGACGACGCGCGCGCTTATGTGCGCAGCACTGGGGCGCCAATCGTGATCAAAGCCGACGGGCTGGCGGCTGGCAAGGGCGTGATCGTGGCGATGGACGAGGCCACAGCGCTGGCGGCCATCGACGACATGTTTTCCGGGGCCTTTGGGGCCGCGGGCGCCGAAGTGGTCATCGAGGAATTCATGCAGGGCGAAGAAGCGTCGTTCTTTGTGCTGTGCGATGGCACCAACGCTTTGCCGATCGGAACCGCGCAGGACCATAAGGCGGTTGGCGACGGCGACACCGGGCCAAACACCGGCGGCATGGGCGCGTATTCCCCGGCTCCGATCATGAACGACGCGATGGTCACAACTACGATGGAGCAGATCGTGCACCCGGTGATGCGCGAAATGGCGCGCCGGGGCACTCCGTTTCAAGGCGTGCTTTTTGTTGGGTTGATGATCGAAAACAACGCCCCCCGTCTGGTCGAATTCAACGTGCGCTTTGGCGACCCGGAATGTCAGGTGCTGATGATGCGCCTTGGTGCGCAGGCGATGGATCTGATGCATGCCGCGTCCGAGGAGCGCTTGGACGAAATGCGCGTGAACTGGGCGGATGATCACGCCCTCAGCGTGGTTCTGGCGGCCAAGGGCTATCCTGGAGATTACAAAAAAGGCAGTGTGATCAAGGGGCTGAAGGACCTTCCTGAAACCAGTTCCGAAATGTGCTTCCACGCTGGCACGCGACGCGAAGACGGCCAGGTTCTGGCCAATGGCGGGCGGGTTTTGAACATCACCGCACGCGGCAACAGCTTGGCAGAGGCCCATGCGCGCGCCTATGCAATGGTGGCACAAGTTGATTGGAACGACGGGTTTTGCAGATCCGATATCGGCTGGCGGGCCTTGGCACGCAGGGCGGCACCGGACTGAGCCTGGGTGCCACTGGTCTTGTCGCGGATTAGTTCCGGTCTCTTTCGAGCAATGTTTGCTATGAAGGAGCGAAAGACTGGCAACGAGGTACACAGACGGGTTTCGGCGTGATGCTGTGCGCATCGCACCCACCAGCGGCTTAACGCGGCCAC